>JAQGNM010000587.1 GCA_028291845.1 Massilia sp.
CATCGGCCTGGCGACCGTGCGGCCCTCCCAAGCCGATCTGAAAACCGCGATGGAAGCGGGCCGCATCGACATCGCCATCGGCGCCTTCGAGAACGTCTCGAGTGCGCTATACCAGCGCCGCCTGTTCCGCCAGCCCTACGTCACCATGTTCCGCGCCGGCCATCCGCTGGGAACGGGCACGCCGACCCTGCAAACCTTTCAGCAGGCCCGCCACATCCTGGTAGCCTCCAGCGAAAGCCCGTACGAGCGCATCAACCAGCTGCTCGAAAAGGCCGGCGTGCGCGCCGCCAGCCGCTACCAGGTGCCGCACTTCACCGCGGTGCCGTATATCGTCGGCAGCACCGACCTGGTGGTGACGGTGCCGCAGAAGCTGGCCGAACGTGCTGCGGCGCCATTCGGACTGGCCTATATCAAGCCGCCGCTGCGCTTGCCGGTGTTGCAGACAAATTTGTTCTGGCACCGCCGCTACGGGGAAGATGGCGGCAACCAGTGGCTACGCGAGATCGTCGCAGGGATTTTCGTGGAGTGAGGGGGCAGCGACGGCGTCGGCGCGCGGCGCACGCACCAGACATCTGCGCCGCACGCTCGATGCTGTGCGCGCGCGCTGGCGATTCGGTAGACTGGGGGCTGTTCATTCATCGGTAACTACCATGCTCAATACCACCCGCTCCACGCGCGCCATGGCTGTCGCGCCCCACCACCTGGCCTCCCAATCGGCGCTGGCCGTCATGCGCGAAGGCGGCAACGCCATCGAGGCGATGATCGCCGCCGCCGCCACCATCGCCGTGGTCTACCCGCACATGAACGGCATCGGCGGCGACGGCTTCTGGCTGATCGTGCCGCCCGGCGGCGATCCGGTCGCCATCGATGCCTGCGGGCCGGCGGCGCAAGCGGCCAGCATCGATTTTTACCGCCAGCAGGGCATGAAGTCGATTCCAATTCGCGGGCCGCTGGCGGCCAATACCGTGGCCGGCACGGTCGGCGGCTGGCAGGTGGCGCGCGAAGTCGCCGCGGAGCTGGGCGGCGCCATGCCGGTGGCGCGCCTGCTGCAGGACGCCATCGCGTATGCGCGCGGCGGCGTCGCCGTCACCGCCAGCCAGCAGAACGCCACCAAGTCGAAGTGGCTGCAGCTGCGCGGCCAGAGCGGCTTTGCCGGCCAGTTCACCATCGACGGCGCCTTGCCGCTGGCCGGTCAGCGCTTCATCCAGCCGCGCATTGCCGCCACATTGCAAGCGCTGGTCGACGATGGCCTCGACAGTTATTACCGCGGTCCGCTGGCCGGGCGCATCGCCGCCGACCTGGCGGCGGCCGGTTCGCCGGTGACCTTGGCCGACCTGGCCGGCTATCGCGCCCAGCGGGTGACGCCGCTGCACCTGGCCCACAGCCAGGGCGACGTCTACAACCTGACCCCGCCCACCCAGGGCGCGGTGTCGCTGGCGATCCTCGGCCTGCTCGACCGCGCGGGCCTCGACCAGGTCGCGCTCGACTCGGCCGACCACGTGCACCTGGTGGTGGAGGCGACCAAGCTGGCCTTCGGCCTGCGCGACCAGTTCATCACCGACCCCGCCCACATGGCGTTGGCCGGACAGGCGCTGCTCGACGGCGCCCGCCTCGACGACCTGGCAGCGCGCATCGATCCGCGCACTGCCGCGCCTTGGGGCGCCGGCAAGGGGCCGGGCGACACCATCTGGATGGGCGTCATCGACGAATCGGGCCTGGCGGTCTCGTTCATACAGAGCATCTACCATGAGTTCGGCAGCGGCGTGGTGCTCGGCGAGACCGGCATCAACTGGCAAAACCGCGGCGCGTCGTTCAGCCTCGATGGCGACGCGGTGCTGGCTTTAAAGCCCGGCAAAAAACCGTTCCACACGCTCAATCCGGCGGCGGCGCGCCTGCATGACGGCCGCGTGATGGTCTACGGGACCATGGGCGGCGACGGCCAGCCGCAAACCCAGGCCGCGGTATTTACCCGTCACGTGGTGTTCGGCCAGCCGCTGCAGACGGCGGTGACGGCGCCGCGCTGGCTGCTCGGACGCACCTGGGGGCAGAGTTCGGACAGCCTGAAACTGGAAGGACGCTGGCCGGCTGAAATCGTCGACGAGCTGAAACAGCGCGGCCACGAGATCGACATGCTGGCCGACTTCGATGAAACCATGGGGCATGCCGGCGCCATCGTGCGCAATACTGACGGTGTGCTGGAAGGGGCGGCCGATCCGCGTTCGGACGGCGCGGTGGCATCCTGGTAGACGCATAAATACGCACCCGGATACGAACAAAACCCGCCGGACGCAGCGCGCCGGGCGGGTTTCGTGTTCATGAGACGGCGCCGAAGCGCCGCTCATCAATTGCGGTTCGGGTTGTTTGGACGGTTGTCGTCGCGGTTACGCACGCCGTCGCCGTCGTTGTCCGCGTTGCCGCGTGCCCAGGCGCCGCGGGTCATGACCCATTTGCCGTCGCGCTCAGCCCAGGTCGGCTGGTTGTAGCGATAGCCACGGCGTTCCTTGACCCACATGCCCTTGGTCCAGACGTAGTGATTGTTACGCCACTCCCAATGACCGTTCTGCCAGGCGTAGCCGCGGCGTGCCGGCGGCGCGACTTCGTTACGTGGTGACGGCGGCGCTTCGCGCACGACCACGACAGCGGCCATTGCGGGTGCGGTAACGGCCACGCCGGCGCCGAACGAACCGGCGATCATGGTAGCGAGCAGGATTTTCTTGATCATGGTGTCTCTCCTTCTGTGTTGGTGTAGTAACGTTATAAGGCGTTAGCCAACTGGAGTATGTGCGCTGCCGCTCTTAGGCTCGTAACAATTGCTACCGTAACACTTTCGAAACATTGCCGCCATCGGTCGTTACGCGGTGACCAGCGCCGCGAAGCGCGCCAGGTCGACGTTGCCGCCGCTGACCAGGATACCGACGCGCAGGCCCGCCACCGGCACCACCCCGTGCAGCGCGGCTGCCGCCGCCAGGCAGCCGGTCGGCTCGACCACCATCTTCATCCGTTCGGCGCAAAATTTCATGGTGTCGACCAGCTGGGCGTCGCTGACGGTGACGATGGCGTCGACGTCGCGGCGGATCACTTCGAAGTTGTGCTGGCCCAGGTGGGTCACCATGGCGCCGTCGGCGATGGTGTCGGGCACGGCAATGGTCACCACCTCGCCCTTCGCCAGCGACTGGCGGCCGTCGTCGCCCGCTTCCGGCTCGACGCCGATCACCCGGCAGTTCGGGCTGAGCGCGCGCGCCGAAATCGCCGATCCGGCCAGCAGGCCGCCGCCGCCAAGGCACACCAGCAGCACATCGAGCGGGCCGGTCTCTTCGAACAGCTCCATCGCCGCCGTGCCCTGGCCGCAGATGACGTCGCGGTGATCGTAAGGCGGAATCAGGGTCATGCCGCGTTCAAACGCCAGGCGGCGGCCGATCTCCTCGCGGTTTTCTTTATAGCGGTCGTAGACGATCACTTCGGCGCCGTAGCCCTTGGTCGCAGCCACCTTCAAGGCCGGTGCGTCGTGCGGCATGATGATGGCCGCCTTGATGCCCGACAGGCTGGCCGCCAGCGCGATGGCCTGGGCGTGGTTGCCTGACGAGTAGGTCAGCACCCCGGCGTGGCGCTGTTCGTCGGTAAAGCGCGCCAGCGCATTGCAGGCGCCGCGAAATTTGAAGGCGCCGGTGCGCTGGTAGTTTTCGCATTTGAAGAACAGCTGCGCATTGGCGCGCGCGTTGGCGGTGCGCGAGGTCAGCACGGGGGTGCGGTGGGCGATGCCGGCAATGCGGCTGGCAGCGGCCTGGATGTCGGAGAATTGGAGTGGGATCATGATTCGAGGGGGACTGGTCGGGCCGCGTTCGGACCGAAGGTGCCTGTCCCAATGTTAGCGTGGAAGCAAAGTATATCGCTGATTAGTCGCCTAACAGATCAGGAAACAATTTGCCTCGGACTTAAGATGGGACAGGCACCTGCGGAGCCAGTCCCCCTGCTGGTCAAGTCTCGTTATTTAAACCACCGCCATGCCGAGCTCGATATGCAAACCGCCACCCTCGCGATTACGCACATTCAAGGTCGCATTATGCCGCAGCACCACGCGCTCGACGATCGCCAGCCCGAGCCCGGCGCCATTGGCCTGGCCGCGCGCCGTATCGAGCCGGGTAAACGGTTTTAACAGTTGTTCGATCTGCGCCGCCGGCACGCCCGGGCCGTGGTCTTCCAGCTCGATGACGGCGCGCTTGACGCCGCCCACGCTGCGCGCGTGGCAGGCGATGTCGATCTCGGTGTAGCTGGCCCCTGGCGTGGCGCCATAGCGGCGGGCGTTTTCGACGATATTATTGAACACGCGCCGCAGGTCAGTCTCATTGCCCATCACCGTCACGCCCGGCTCGATGTCGGTGCGCACCCGCATCGACGGGATGCGTTCGGTGGCGCGGGCGACGTCAAACAGCAGCTCGCTGATATCGACCGGTACGAACGAGGACGCCTCGGTCGGCTTGGCGTAATCGAGAAACTGGCCGATGATGGCGTCCATCTGGGCGATATCGGACTGCATGCCTTCGCGCGCCTCGAGCGACAGCTGGGCCATCTCGACCTCCAGCTGCATGCGCGTCAAGGGGGTGCGCAGGTCATGCGAGATGCCGGCCAGGATCAGTGCGCGGTCGGTTTCGACTTGCTGCAGGTCCTCGACCATCTGGTTGAAACTGCGGTTCGCTTCGATGATCTCCTGCGCGCCCTTTTCGGGCAGGGGGGCGGGCCGCTTGCCCTGGGCGATGGCGCGCGCGGCGGCGGTCAGCCGGGCCAGCGGCAGGTTGATCAGGCTCGACAACAGCGCCGCGCCGATCAGCGACAGCACGCCGACCACGCCGGCCCAACCGAGCCACTGCACGCCCGACAGGCCGGACAGGCGCTCACGCTCGAGCATCAGCCAGTATTCGTCGCCGTCGATTTTGAAACTGACCCAGAAGCCGGAGATGCCGTTGACGCGGCCGGAAAAACGCGTGTCCTTGTCCAGCTTTTCCTTCACCAGCGCTTCGATTTCCGGCATCAGGGGGCTGGCCGGCGGCGGCTCGATGTCGTCGGTGGGCAGCACGGAGAAGATGCGAATGCCTTCGCTGGTGGCCAGTTCGAACAACAGCTCGGTACGCAGGTCGGGCGCCGAGTGGGTCAGCGCGGCGCGGGTGATGGTGACCACCGAAATCACCAGTTCGGCCGTCTGTTTGACCTGCGGGCCGCGCTGGACGGAGTTGATCATGGCGATCCACGAGCCCATCGACAGGGCCGTGAGCAGCCCCAGCATCAGGAAGGTGCGCCAGAACAGCCCGCTTTTGAACCACGACAGGCGCGGCGCGCGGACCGCTACGGCATCGGCGGCCAACACTATCGCGGCTGGCCTTCAGGGATGAAGACGTAGCCCAGTCCCCATACCGTCTGGATGTACAAGGGAGAAGACGGATCGGGTTCGATGAGTTTTCGCAGGCGCGAAATCTGCACGTCCAGGCTGCGGTCGAACACTTCGTACTCGCGCCCGCGCGCCAGTTCCATCAATTTTTCACGCGACAGCGGCTGGCGCGCATGGCGCGCAAACACTTTTAATACCGAAAATTCGCCGGTGGTCAACGGCACCGTTTCGCCGCTCTTTTTCAGCGTGCGGGTGCCGAGGTCGAGCACGAACTGGCCGAACTCGAAGGTTTGCGGGGTTTCCGACGGCGCGCCGGGGATTTCATCGGGACCCTTGCGGCGCAGGACGGCGCCGATGCGGGCCACCAGCTCGCGCGGGTTGAACGGCTTTGGCAGATAGTCGTCGGCGCCCATCTCGAGGCCGACGATGCGGTCGACATCTTCGCCTTTGGCGGTGAGCATGATGATCGGCGTCTGGTCGCCGGCGCCGCGCAGGCGGCGGCAGATCGACAGGCCGTCTTCGCCCGGCAGCATCAGATCGAGCACCAGCAGGTCATAGCGCTCGCGCAGCCACAGCTTGTTCATGGCGGTGGCGCTTTCGGCGGTGACGACGGCGAAACCCTGTTCGGTCAGGTAACGCCGTAACAAATCGCGCAAGCGGACGTCGTCGTCGACCACCATGATCTTCGCCGAGTGACCGGCGATGGAGGTGCTTGTTGTGTTTGTTGTATTGGTGCCTGAATTTGATGGTTGAATCATGGTCATGAGCCTGCCGTGTTTGTCTTAGTGATGCTGCTATGGTAACGTCTTATCGCCGCGCAAGCAGCGTTGCTTTTAGGTCATTACATACTGTTACAAACTTTACCCAATCCGCCTTATGCCTGGAATCGAATCCCCCTACACTTGGGCCATAGCGCAATTAAGCTTATCTGGTATTACGGCATCGCGGAAGAGGGACACTATGAATATCGCGCCTACTGACATTATTGCAGCAGCACCGCCCGGCACCAAAGGCAGCCCACGTTCATCGGGCAAGTCCGGCCAGCTTCGCGCTCTGGTGATGGGCGTGATGCTGGCCGGCGCCGCTTTTTCGAGCGTCGCCAGCGCCGCCGGCATCTGGGACCGTGACCAACGCGATCAGCGCGATCAGCGCGAGCAGCGTGACCAACGCGAGCGCCCGCAGCCGCAGCAGCAACCGATTCAGCCGCAGCAGGCGCCGCGCGACATGCCGCAGCAGCGCGAAGCGCGCCAGTTCGACACCCGCGCCTACGATATGCGCCTCGAGGAAGCCCGCCGCCAGCAAGCGCAGCAGCAGCAAGACACCGGACGCCGCGGCGGCGGCCGCCTGACCCCGGACGAGCGGCGCGAGTTGCGCCGCCAGATCAACGAAGCCGGCGTCGACCTGTATCCGAACACGCCGCGTCGCTGATCTGACTCTCCCTGCTCGCGCTCCTGACCGGCGATTCCGCTGGTCAATCTTTCCTCCTGTTGTATAGCAACAAACATTTGTTCCCTGTGATTGTTGATTGTGTATTTGGCGGTCGCCCCGTGTTACGCTACGAAAACTTAACGTAGCTAAAATTAACTAACCATATCCTGCGCGATTGGCAGTGCCGGAGCGTCACCGTGTCGACTAGTTCTTCAGCTGCATCCTCGCATTTTCCGCCGATCGGCGGACTCGACGCGCTCGGCCTCGAACATTGCATTTATATGCAGGAAGACGGCGTCTACGCCGACCCGACCGCACTGGGCCAGACCTTCATGGCTGCGTTCGAGCATGTCATGCGCGGCAATAATTTCTTCACCGATATCGATTACGCCATCCTGCTCAAGGCCCTGTACGACGTCGGCCCGGCGCTGCCGGCCAGCGGCGGCCGGTCGATGTTGCGCTTTGCCAGTGGCGTCACCACCTTCGAACTGGCCCGCAAGGCGCTGTACAAGGCGGTCAAGTTGTCCAACGGCGAAGCCGAATACTGCTTCGAGGCCGATCCCGACGGCGCGCCCGCGGCGCTGTCGGTGGACGAATTCGTCGCCGACATGTGGACCAAGGGCGTGCGCTTCGGCCTCGATATCGACGCAATCCGCGCGGCGATTGCCGGCATGGCGGCCAGGCGCAGCGAATATGTCACGGTGGCGCGGCGCATGCCGCCGCAGCCGGGCGAGAACGCCCGCATCATCGAAGTGTCGCAAGATATTCATCGCAGCGACGCCCCGCGCCAGCTGGCCAACGGCAAGCTCGATCTGATGGCCTTTCAAAACCGCTTCCCGCAGATTCACGCCGGCGCGCGCCTGCTGCAAAAGGTGCATGCACGGCCCGGCGTGGCCGGCGTCGAACTGTCCGGCAGCCGGGTCGCCGCGCCGCCCCCCGCCGACGTCGACCTGGCGGCGATGGTGGGCGAGGGCACCGCGGTTGAAGTCGCGCCCGACGGCGAGTTCCTGGTGGCGCGCCGCACCGGCTACCTCGACATCGATCCGGCCACCGGCAAGATCTCCATCGGCGACAAGATCATCAGCCGCGATGGCGTCTCCTCGCGCACCACCGGCAACCTGCAACTGACGGGAGATTATGAAGAATTCGGCGAGGTGCAGGAAAAGCGCGTCATCGAAGGCGAGGGCATCACCATTCACGGCGACGTCTACGGCCACGTGATCTCGCGCGGCGGCGACATCGTCCTCAACCGCAACCTGGTCGGCGGCACCGCCACCAACGCCAACGGCGCCGTGCGCATTCTCGGCATGGCTTCGAATGCGGTGATCCAGTCGCGCCAGGGCGATGTCGTCATCGACCGCGCCGACCACTGCATCATCTCCGGCGCGCGGGTGCGGGTCGAGCATGCCGTCAATTGCGAAATCATCGGCGACGAAGTGCGCCTTGGCACCGCCGAAGGCTGCGCGGTGGCGGGCCGGCGCGTCATAGCCGAGAAGGTAGGCCCGAGAAAGCAGGCCGAAATGCTGGTGTTCGCGCTGCGCCCGGACAGCGGCGAGATCGACAAGGTGATCGGCCTGATGAGCGCGCGGGTCGAACAATTCGCGGCCGTCGCCGCCGGCCACAAGGCCGACATGGAGGCGATGACGGGGGCGCCCGAAGTGCGCAAGTACGTCATGCTGGCATCGAAAATCCGCAAGAAGGAACTGACCCTCACCGCCGAACAGGTGCCGCAGTTCCAGAAGATGGCGCTGGCGGTGGGGCCGGCCCTGAAAGCCATCGCCAAGGTGTCGCTCGAGGTCAAGGCGGCCGAAACCGAGCGCGACGCCGGCCAGGCGCTGGTCGACCAGCTGATCGAGCAGCGCCGCGGCTGCGATACTGCGGCGCAAGTGGAAATCACCGCCGTCGGCGGCGACACCATCGTGCTCACCATGAAGTACAACCCCAACGGCGGCGCGCCGCACGACCTGGCGGCCAAGGACGTCAAAGGCCGGCTGCGCGGCGGCAGCGGCAATGGCGCCTTGATTTTCGTCGGTAGCCAGGGGGCGGTGGCGTGGAGTAGTTGAGCGGAGGGGGGACTGGCACGCGCGCAGCGCGGTGCCTGTCCCATGGTCGATTCGAAGCAAACTACCTGTTTTATAGTGCTGCTGATCCTGCATGGGACAGGCACCTGCCAGTGCCAGTCCCCCTGCTGACCGCGCCTTGGACTAATCGAACACTTTTCCCCTTAGCGCCTTGGTCGCCCCGCTTTTCGTCTTCGACTCCAGCCTTCTCCTTTGCGACCCGTAGGTCGGCCGGGTCGCGCGCCTCACCACGGGCGCGGTCGCCACGCTGTCGACCAGCTCCTGCAAGCGGCGCAAGCCGTCGATCTTGTTCTGCTCCAGGCTGCGCGAGGCTTGCGCCTTGAGCACCACCACGCCGTCGCGGGTGATGCGCGAATCGGCCAGCGCCAGCAGGCGTTCCTTCACCGGCTCGGGCAGGGACGACGCCGCCACGGCAAAGCGCAGGTGCACGGCGCACGAGACCTTGTTGACGTTCTGGCCGCCGGGGCCCTGGGCGCGGATGGCCGAGAATTCCACTTCGGCCGGATCGATGGTGGGCACGCTGAACACGCTCGATACAATCAGGGCGCCGGCGTCGGCGCCGGCGCGGCGGTGGGAATCGCCGTCTCGATCGGCGCCAGCAGGCGGTAGGCTTCGCCGGCGTACGGCGGCAGGCTGCCGAACAGGGCGGGGTCGTTGAACAGGGCGCGTTGGTGTTCGACCAGGATGCGCAGCTTGCCGAGGTAGTCGGTGACGGTCAGCAGGCGGCCCAGCGGCGACACCACCGCGCCTTTTTTCATGCCGCCCTGTTCGGCGATGGCGCGGGTCACCGACTCGGGGAAGTTCCACTCGCGGCCGATGGCGCAGGTCAGGCTGCGGGTCTGGCGCAGCAGCTCGGCGCAGAACAGTTCCGAACCGAGGCTGCGCTCATCCTTGGCGATCTGGTCCATCACGCGCAGGGCGACGATCAGGCCGACGTGTTGTACCAGTCCGGCCAGGAAGGCTTCGAAGGGATCGATGCCGAGCGCCTCGGCCAGCTGGCGGTTGGTGACGGCCACGCGCTCGGAATGGTCCCAGATGCGCGGCGCCAGACGGCGCGTGTAGTGACCGGAGTGCATGTCGATGATGGGGCGGAAGGCGACGCTGGTGATCAGGTGGCGCAAGCCTTCCTGGCCGATCAGCATCACCGCGTGTTCGACGCTGGTGATCTGGGTGCCGGTGCCGATCAGCGAGCTGTTGGCCATGCGGATGACGGCGGCCACCAGCACGACGTCGCTGGAAATGGTGCGCGCCAGCTGGGCGCCGGAAAAATTGTCGCTCCTCAGGCTTTGCAGCAGCTGCGGCAGCATGCCCGGCATGCGCCGCACCAGCGCGGCGCCGGACTGCTGGGCGTTGATGATGGCGGCGAGGGCGTCAAGCACCTGCACTTCCAGCTCGCTGGTATCGAAGTCGGCTTCGCCGACGGTGTCGAACAGCCAGTGGTTATATAGATGGT
>JAQGNM010000385.1 GCA_028291845.1 Massilia sp.
GCCGCCATCACTTATAAGGCGCTGGCCGAGCGCATCGGCATGAGCGAATCGAGCGTCAAGCGCATGTTCGGCCAGAAGGACATGACCTTGTCGCGCCTGGCGCAGATCTGCAGCGCCAGCGGCATCGCCCTGGAAGACGTGCTGCGCCGCGCCGCCGACGTCCAGCCGCATGCCGACACCTTGACCGCGGCGCAGGAAAAGGCACTCATTGCCAAGCCGAAACTGCTGCTAGTAGCGATCTGTTGCCTGGGCCACTGGAGCCTGGAACAGATCATTGAAACCTACGCCATCAGCGAGCCCGAATGCATCGGCTTTCTTGCCGAGCTCGACCGTCTGGGCGTGATCGAACTGAAACCCCTGAACCGTTACAGCCTGCGGGTGTCGAACGCTTTTCACTGGCTGGGCGACGGCCCGGTGCAGCAGTATGTGCGCCAGCACGTGGTGGGCGATTATTTCAGCGGCCATTTCGATGGCCCCGGCGAGACCTTGATGTGTCTGCCGGCGCGCCTGTCTCTGCCGAGCGCGCGCGAACTGGTGCAAAAAATCCAGCAACTGGCGGCCGAGCTGGCGCGCCTGCACCAGCATGACCGGCGCTTGCCGACCGCGGACAAGGACGGGTTTACCTTGCTGCTGGGGTTTCGGTCTTGGGAGTTTGCGGCGTTTACGGAGATGCGGCGGCAGGGATGATGTGAGGAAGGCTGTTCACTGTCTGCGCCTGTTCACGTAACGTGAACGCGTCTTCTTTATGAACACATGCTTACCAGATCGGCCCGAGGAACAAATACAAAGTCCGGTTGCCATCGCGCGTGGCCCCCGCACCGAGATAGGCGGGACCAAACCGCGTGTCGACCGATAAAAACGCGCTGCCGGCCTGTTTGCGGGACGTGCTTTTCAGCGACAGCGACAGGGGCTGGTCAAAACCGCCGCCGGTCTCCAGAGAAAAGCCGGCGCGCAGGGTGCCGCCCAGGGTCAATGGCAGCGAGCCGATACGGCGTGCCAGCACCAGGCGGGTAAAAGCGATGGTGCGGCCCTGGATCGATTCGGCCGGGGTGCCGGACAGGCGCAGGAAGCCGCCCAGGCTGAGTGGCGCGGCGCCGCTTTGCGCGTGCGCCCATTCGCCGTACAGGTGGCCGGCCCAGTTGTCGGTATGCACGGCCGCCATGCCTACGATGGAAGAGCGCGCCAGCGACGCGCCATCCGCGCCCGGCGAGCGCTCCAGCGAGGCGTCGAGCAGCACGCCGCGGCTGGGAAAACCCAGCGAATCGAGGGTGTCGACGCGGTAGCGCACGAACTGGGTGGTGTCGAAGGTGGTGGTGGTGCCGTCCTGTTCCGGCACGACCACGCGGGTGGCGGCGTTCTGGCGGCGCACCCCCAGCTGCAGATCGCCCCAGTTGCCCAATTCGCGCCCCAGCACCAGGCTGGCGCTGCTGACGTTGTAGCTGGTCCTGGCCAACCGGCGCCCGCTCGAGAAGATGTCGCCGGTAGCGGCGCCGTACTGCAGCGATGGCGCCACGTACCATTTCGCGCCCGGCCCCAACGGCTGCCAGAACTGCACGCCGATGTCGCGCTTGTCGCCGATGCCCATCACCGCGCGCACCTCGGCGTCCCAGGCGTTGAGCGAGGTGCGCACGTACATCAGCTTCATGGCGAAGCTGTTGGCATCGTCGAAATCGCTGGCCAGTTCCAGTCCCACCCGCAGGCGGCTGGTGGCCCACGGCGCCACGCTGGCGTGGATGTCGACATCGCGCTTGCCGCCGGCGTCCTGCACCTCGGTTTCCACGCGCGCCAGGTCGCCGCGGCCGTACAAGGCGTCGCCGGCCTGGCGGATCTGCGCCATGGTGGCCGGTTGGCCCGGCGCCAGGCCGGTTTGCGCCACCAGCACCTGCGGGTTGATGCGCCCGTTCACCGTGGCCGTCACCAATCCCACCGGCACCGCCGCATCGGCCAGCGCGGGCGGCGCCAGACGGCGGTTTTCGAACTGGGCGTAGGCGGCGTCGTCCAGCGCCAGCGCCGCCAGTTGCGGCGCCAGCGCGCGCGCGGCTGCTTCGCCGGCGGCGATGGTGTTTTGCACGTGGCTGAAGTCGAGAAAGCTGGCGTCGACCAGTTTGGGGGCGATCAGGATGTCGCGCGGACCCAGTTCGCGCAGCGAGCGCTGGACGTTTTGCTCGGTCAGGATGTTGAGCATCTGCTGAGCCACGCCGAGCGCGCTGCCGAGCGACTTTTCCGGCGCCAGGGTGGTGCCGACGTTGACGGCGATGACGATGTCGGCGCCCATCGCATGGGCCATGCCGACCGGCAGATTGCGCACCAGGCCGCCGTCGACCACCAGCCGCTCTTTGACCCGCACCGGCGCGAACACGCCAGGCACGGCCAGCGAAGCGCGCATGGTCAAAAACAGCGGGGTGTCGACCAGCTCGACGGCTTCGCCGGTGAGCAGGTCGGAGGCGACCGAGCGAAACGGCAGCGACAGCTGGTTGGACGGCAGATCGCGGGTGCCCTCCGGCAGCAGCCGGCCGAGCGCCTGTTCGAGCGCGGCGTTGCCGGCGGCCGACGGCGGCAAGGTGACGCCATCGCGGTGCACGCCGAATTCGATCCGCGACGGCAGCAGCACGTCCTCTTCGCGGCGGCGGTAGGCCAGTTGGTCGCGCGCGGGGCGGTCGGCCACCACCTGGTCCCAGTCGGTCTCGCGCGCCATGCGCGCCAGGTCGTCGACCGAAGCGCCGGCGGCGTAGGCGCCGCCGACCACGCTGCCCATGCTGGTGCCGACCACGATATCGACCGGCACCTGCAGTTGGCGCAGCACGCGCAGCACGCCGATGTGGGCGAAGCCGCGCGCGCCGCCGCCCGACAGGACCAGGGCGATGCGCGGACGCGCGGCGGTGGCGGCGTCGGGCGCGGCCTGGGGCGAAGCCGCCGCGGCGGCGCCCGCCAGCAGCAGGCAAGCCAATGCAGCGGCGGCGCGCACGGAGCTTACTGCAGCGCCGGCTGGCCGGTCATGCCGGGGGCATTGCGCAGCGGCGGCGCCATCTGCACATTGTTCGGCGGCGGCGGGTTGTTTTGCTGCTGCGCGGGCGGCATCGGCGCGCCGGTCATCGACGGTTGCGTCAGCTGGATCGGCGCCGCCTGCGGCTGCTGCTGGACCGGCTGCGGTTGCACCTGCTGGACCGGCTGCTGAACCGGCGGCTGCATCTGCTGCATCGGCTGGCCGGGCTGGGCGCTCGCGGCCGGCCGCGTCTCCTGGGCCATCTCGATGCGGCGGCCGTCCGACAGCAGCACGAAGCGCGGGAACACCTGCTGCACGCGCACACCGCTGGCGACTTCCTTGCCGAGCTTGAGCGCCATCGGCACGCCGTTGTCGGCGATGATGATGGCGGCGCTGTCGCGCCCGGCCGCCACCACGCCGACCAGCTGCAGATTGCTGGCGGCGGCGGCCGGCGCGCCGCCGAACAGGCTGGCGGCGGCATCCACGCCCGGATCGGGCATGGCCGCCACCGGCGCCGCCGCCAGCGGACGCTGGGCCGGTTTATACAGCTGCATGAACCAGTAGGCGCAGGAGACCGACAGCGCGATCAGGGCCAGCAGGGTCATTAATATGGGCATCCGCTTCATGGTTTCCTTGGTTGGTGCGGCGCTTGTTTTAGCGCACCAGCTGGTTAATTTCGATAATCGGCATCAGCACGGCCAGCACGATCAACAGCACCACCACGCCCATCGCCAGGATCAGGGCCGGTTCGAGCAGGCCGGCAATCGTCAGCGCGCGCCGTTCCGGGTCGGCCTGCTGCGAGGCGGCGGCGCGTTCCAGCATGGCCGGTAATTCTCCGGTGATCTCGCCGGCGCGGATCATGTGCACCAGCATCGGCGGGAAGTGCTTCTGCGCCGACAGCGCGCGGCCCAGGCCCACGCCCTCGCGCACGCTGGCGGCGGCTTCTTCGACCAGCGCCTTCATGGCGACGTTCGACAAGGTGTCGCGGCTGGTCTCGAGCGCCCGTAAAATCGGCACCCCGGAGCCGGTGGTGATGGCCAGGGTGGAGGCAAAGCGCGCGGTGTTCATGCTTCTCTCGAATTTGCCGTACACGGGCGCGGTCAACAGCCAGGTATGAAAGCGTTTTTTCAGCTCGGGATTGCGCAGCGCGCGGCGCCAGGCGACAAAGGCGCCGATCGCGGCGATCGCGACAAAAATGCCGTAGGTACGCACAAAATCCGACACCGCCAGCATCATCACCGTCAGCACCGGCAGCTTTTGCTTGGTGTTGGCGAACACCGAGACGATTTGCGGCACCACGTAGGTCAGCAAAAAAATCACGATGGCAAACGCGACTACCGTGACGATGGCCGGATAGATGAACGCCAGGCGCACCTTCTGCACCAGCGCGTTGCTTCTCTCGATATAGTCGGCAAGGCGCGACAACACGCGCGCCAGCTGGCCGATCTGTTCGCCGGCGGCGACCAGCGCCCGGTAGATTTCGGCAAAGTCGCGCGGGTGGCGCGACAAGGCGTCGGAGAACGACACGCCGCCCATCACTTCGGCGCGGATCGACGCCACCAGGTCGCGCACGTAGGCCCGTTCGGCCTGTTCGAGCAAGGCCGTAAACGCCTGCTCGAGCGGCAGCCCCGCTTCCAGCAGGCTGGCCAGCTGGCGGGTGAACAGCGCCAGCTCGACTTGCGAAAGCTTTTCGCCGAAGCCGCGGCTTTTGGCCACGCCCGAGGCGTCGACCTGGCTGGTGATGGCGTCGACCTGGATCGGCGTCAAGCCCTGGCCTCTTAAATCCGAGCGCGCCGAGCGGGCGGTGTCGGCATTGACCACGCCCTTGCGGGTGACGCCGCCTTCATCGACGGCCTCGTAGCGAAATGCGGGCATCCTGGTCAGTCCTTGGTCACGCGCAGCAGTTCGGCCGGGGTGGTCACGCCCGACACCAGCCAGCGCTCGCCGTCTTCACGCATGGTGCGCATGCCGGCCTTCTGGCCGGCCACGCGGATGTCCGCTTCCGACGCCTGGTTGTGGATCTGGGCGCTGATGGCGTCATTGGTTTCCAATAGTTCGTAGACGCCGACGCGGCCGTG
>JAQGNM010000598.1 GCA_028291845.1 Massilia sp.
CCCGAGCGCGTGCTGAAAAAATTCGGCGCCGCCGTCGGCGCCGGCGCGGTCAAGTCGGTCTACCCGGGCCTCAAGCCGCAATTGCGCTGAAATACCGGCGGTGAATTATTGACGTGTCGGCCAGCGCGCGATAAGCAGGCGACAGATGGCGAAAATGAAATTTGAAATGTCAACGAACATGACGATTCGAATATATTTAAAACCATCTGAATCGCGGCCGGCATTCTTTTTGTATCCTTAATGACATCATCTGACGCAGTGCATTCCAGTGTTATGTCGCGTAAAACCAACACAAATAGTGTGTAATACCGCTGTAACAGTCGAGGATCATAATTAGTAACGGATAGCATCGACATTACCTCACCAAAACGAAAAATACTGTGACTTAACGTTTATAATGGGCAACATTACCTGCTCATATATTCTGAAGGTTGCGATAGTATGTTCGATAATGGCTTGTCGCCCTACCGAAACAGGCGGGTTTTGCTCTTGCAAGGCCCCGTCGGTCCGTTTTTCTCCCGCCTCGCCGAAGATCTGCGCTGGGCTGGCGCGACCGTGTTCAAGGTCAATTTCAATGGCGGCGACTGGTGCTTCTACCGCAAGGGCGCGATCGCCTTTCGCGGTACGCCGCAGCAATGGCCGGCGTTCCTGGAAGGCCTGCTCGACCGCCTCAACGTCGACGCCATCTTGCTGTTCGGCGATTGCCGCGCCCACCATATTGCAGCGCAAGCCATTGCCGCCCGACGCGGCATCGAGACCGGGGTATTCGAGGAAGGCTATCTGCGCCCGCACTATATTACCCTCGAGCACAATGGCGTGAACGGCCATTCCTCGCTGCCGAACAATCCGATTTTCTACATGAATGCGGCTCCGGCCGCGATACCGTCGCCGATGCCGCGGCCTGACTCGGTCGGCAACACCTTTTATTACGCCGCCTTCTGGGCCTGCGTCTATACGCTGATGGCGCACCTGCTGCGCCCGGCGTTTCCGCACTACCGCCACCACCGCCGCCTGAGCCTGGCGGAGGCTTTGCCATGGAGCAAGTCTCTGCTGCGCAAGCTGTTCTACAAGGTTGCCGAACGCGGCATGCAGGAGCGGCTTACCGGGGTACTGTCCAAACGCTACTTCCTGGTGCCACTGCAGGTGCATGACGACGCCCAGATCGGCTTTCACTCCGAGTTCGACTCGATCGACGATTTTATCGTCGACACCGTGCATTCCTTCGCCAGCCACGCGCCGGCCGACACGGTACTGGTGGTCAAGCACCATCCGCTCGACCGCGGCCATCGCGATTACCGTTCCCTGCTCAAGCGCCTGTCGACGCAGCTCGGTCTGCGCGGACGACTGTTCTATGTGCATGACCAGCACTTGCCGAGTCTGCTCGACAACGCCCGCGGCGTAGTCGTCATCAACAGCACCGTGGGCCTGTCGGCCTTGCTGCACCGGGCGCCCCTGAAGGTTTGCGGTGAAGCCATCTACAAGATCAAGGGACTGGTCTGCCAGGCGCCGCTGGCGCAGTTCTGGCAGCGCGCCGCCGAGGAAACGGTCGACATGGGGCTGCTCAATTGCTTCCGCGATTACGTCAGCATGCAGACCCAGATCAACGGCAGCTTTTACAAGCGCCTGCCGGTGCCCGGTTCGTTTGCCGGCGTGCGCTGGCCGCGCCGTGTTTATCCTACCGGCAATAATGGCCAGGTGCCGACCGCAGGTGCCAACGTGGAGCAGGGGCAACGCCAACCATTCAAAATTGGCAATAAAATCGTTGGCATGTAATGACGTTTTGATAATGTCATGGTCGCCATATGTCCGACTTCCTCCTCGCGCTATATCCCCTAAGCAACAGAAATAGTGAATCCGTGTGTAAATAATTGCTCTGCGGTATGTTGACCTGCTACAATTTATTCTTTGCCGCGCTGTAACAAATGCGCCGGGCGCAAAGGGCAAATTGGTAGCGCCGCCCATTTTTTCCATCTGACCCGCCGTCACCGCGCGCGGTTCCATTGAATCAGGAAGCATTTGATGAATGCGCAAAGTCTGTATTTGTGCGGAGCCGTCGTTTTGGCCGCGCTAGGTATCGAAGGTGCGGGGGCGCGCTAGTTGGCTTCCCACGCTCACGTGGCGCGTTCCGCCACCTCCATCACCATCGCCGTCTGGCGCGCCCTGTTCCTGCGCGAAGCGCTCACGCGCATCCTGTCGCGCCGGGCCGCCTGGTTCTGGTTGATCGCCGAGCCGGTGTTTCACATCAGTTACCTGATGTTCCTGTACACGGTGATCCGGGTGCGGACCATCGGCGGCATCGAAACGGCGGTGTGGATCATGATCGGCCTGCTGGCCTTTTTGATGTTCCGCCGCACCGGCAACCAGGTCATGAGCGCGATCGAATCGAACCAGTCGCTGTTTGCCTACCGCCAGGTCAAGCCGATCGACACCCTGCTGGTGCGCGGCGCGCTTGAAGGCTTCCTGATGATCATCAGCGGCTTTGTGCTGCTGTGCTGCGCCGCCCTGTGGGGCTACGACGTGCTGCCCGACGATCCGCTGGCGGTGATCGTCGCCTTGTTCGGACTGTGGCTGTTCGGCATGGGTTTCGGCCTGATCACCTCGGTGGCGATCGAATTGCTGCCGGAGTTGGGCAAGGTGCTCAAGATGGTGACCCGCCCCCTGTATTTTATTTCCGGCGTGCTCCATCCGATCGCCGCCGTGCCGTTGCCTTACCGCGAGTGGCTGCTGTGGAATCCGTTGGTGCACGGCCTGGAAGCGACGCGGCTCGGGTTTGCGCCCCGTTACCACGCGGTGGAAGGGATGAGTATTTCCTATTTATATGGCTGCGCCCTGGTGACGGTGTTCATGGGCCTGGCGTTGCATCGCCATTTTGCGGTCAGGATCGTGACAAGATGATCATCGTCGACGACATTCACAAGCGCTACCAGACCGCCGACGGCCCCGGCGAATGGGTCTTGAAGGGGGTGAGCTTCACCATCCCGCCGAAGGTCAACGTCGGCCTGATCGGCGCCAACGGCGCCGGCAAATCGACCCTGCTGCGCATCGTCGGCGGCGTCGACCATCCGAACAAGGGCCTGGTCGAGCGCCGCTGCCGGGTGTCGTGGCCGATGGGTTTCGGCGCCGGCCTGCAAGGTTCGCTGACGGGCCGCCAGAACGCCAAGTTCGTCTGCCGCATTCACGGCCATGAAGACGACATGGCCGACCGGCTGGCCTATATCGAACAGTTCGCCGGGATCGGCCATTCGTTCGACATGCCGGTCAAGACATATTCGAGCGGGATGAAGTCGCGCCTGTTGTTCGGCATGTCGCTGGCCTTCGATTTCGACGTCTACATCTCCGACGAAGTCACCTCGGCCGGCGACTCGGTATTTCGCCGCAAGGCGCGGGCGGCGTTTCGCCGCGTCGCCGACCGCGCCAGCCTGATCATGGTGTCGCACAGCGAGCGCACCCTGAAAAAGTTTTGCACGGCAGGCATTTGGATCAATGACGGCAAGGCGCACTGGTTCGACAAGATCGACGACGCGCTCAAAGCCTACGAGGACAGTTTACCAACATGACAGAGCAAGCAAATATCAGCGTAGCCACCGCGGCCGCCGCCCCCGTGCATGGCCGGGCGCGCCGCCTTGGCGGGCGCGTCCTGGCACTGTTCGGCCGCCGCCGCATCATTTCCGCCGCCCTGATCGCCTCCGTGCTGGCGGCCGTGTACTGGTTCGCCATCGCCTCCGACCGTTTCGTCTCGGAAGCGCACATCATCATCCAGCGCACCGATCTGCCAGGCGGCCAGACGGTCGATTTCGCCAGCGTGCTGACTGGCGGTTCGAGCAGCAACCGCGCCGACCAGTTGCTGCTGCGCGATTACCTGCGCTCGATGACAGTGCTGAAAAAGCTCGACGCCGACCTGCACCTGCGCGCCCATTACAGCGACCGCGGCCGCGACGCCTTGTCGCGCCTGGGCGCTGACGACAGCGCCGAGGATTTCTACCGTTATTTCCACAGCCGCGTGACGGTCGAATACGACGATTACGACGGCGTGCTGGTCATTCGCGCCCAGGCATACGACCCGCGCACCTCGCTGGCCATCACCACCGCGCTGATCCACGAAGGCGAGCGCTTCATGAACCAGATCTCGCGCAGCCTGGCCGAAGAGCAGGTCGGCTTCCTCGAGAAGCAGGTCGCCGAGGTCAGCAAGCGCGCCGCCGACGCCAGCAGCGCGGTCCTGCGCTACCAGGACAAGAAGGGGCTGGCGTCGCCGGTGGCCACCGCCGACAGCATCGGCGCCATCGCCGCCCGCCTCGAGGGGCAACGCGCCGACCTGCAGACGCGCCGCAGCGCCGCGCTGGCCTACCTGGTGCCGACCAATCCGGACGTGGTCCAGCTTACCCAGCAGATCGACGCCGTCACCCGCCAGCTGGCCCAGGAGCAGGGCAAGCTGGCCGCCCCTGGCGGCCAGACCCTGAACCGCACCGTCGAGCAGTTTCAGCGCCTCCAACTGGAGGCTGGCTACGCCCAGGACCTGTACAAGACCGCGTTGGCGGCGCTCGACAAGGGCCGCATCGAGGCCACCCGCACCATCAAGAAAGTATCGGTGCTGCAAGCGCCTTCGCTGCCGGACGACGCCAGCGAACCGCGCCGCTTTTATAACTCGCTGGTGTTCCTGCTGGTGGCCCTGCTGCTGGCCGGCGTGATCCACCTGCTCATCGCCATCGTGCGCGACCACATCGACTGATACCATGTTCAAGCATCTCTCTTCCCTGTTGTTTGCCGCCTTGCTGTGCGGCGCCGGCGTGGCCCAGGCCCAGAGCGGCCTGCCCGTCAGCGGCACCGTGCCGGCCACCGCGGCCGCTGCGCCACGCCCGGTGGCCGTGCCGGTCCTACCCGCCGCAGTGCC
>JAQGNM010000008.1 GCA_028291845.1 Massilia sp.
GGCTCGGCGTACGCTTTGGCGGCGCTGGGTTTCACCATCATTTACAACACCAGCGGTGTCATCAACTTTGCCCAGGGTGAGTTCATCATGCTGGGCGGGATGCTGGCCGCGCTGCTGGCCGGCGCCGGCGTGCCGCTGCCGCTGGCCATCATCATCGCGGTCGTCGTCACCGGCGCCATTGGCCTGTTGATGGAGAAAGTGGTCATCGAACCGGCGCAAAACGCCCAGGTGGTCACCCTCATCATCATCACCATCGGCGCTTCCCTGACGATCCGCGGTCTGGTGCAGATCTGGCTGGGAAAGGGCACGCATTCGCTTTCTCCATTTTCGGGCGACGCCCCGATCGTGCTGTTCGGCGCCAGCCTGCTGCCGCAAAGCCTGTGGGTGCTGGGCGTGACCCTGGTGATCGTCGGCGCGCTGGCGTGGTTTTTCGGGCGCACCCTGCTCGGTAAAGCCATGCTGGCGACCTCGCACAACAAGCTGGCCGCGCAGCTGGTGGGCATCAACACGAGACGAGTGCTGCTGCTGTCGTTCGGCCTGGCCGCTTTGTTGGGCGCCCTCGGCGGCATCCTGGTTGCGCCGATCACCTATACCTCGTATGACGCCGGCATCATGCTGGGTTTAAAAGGGTTTGTCGCGGCGGTGCTTGGCGGCCTCGGCGGCGGCGTCGGTGCGGTGGCCGGCGGCCTGATTCTCGGTATCGCCGAAGCGATGACGGCCGGGTATATCTCGTCGTCCTATAAAGACGCCGTACCGTTCGTGCTGATTCTGCTGATCCTGTTCTTCATGCCGCGCGGCCTGTTCGGCGCCAAGTTGTCGGAGCGTGTATGAAGCTGTTGAAGTCTCGTCATGGTGGTTTGCTGATTCTGGCCGTAATCCTGGCGGCCCTGCCGCTGGTGCTGCCCAACTCCTTCTATGTCGACGTCGCCATCCGCATCGCCTTGAATGCGGTGGTGGTGATCGCCTTGAACCTGCTGATGGGTTATACCGGGCAGATCAGTCTCGGCCACGCCGGCTTTTATGGCCTGGGCGCCTATACGTCGGCCGCGCTGACCACCCATTTCAATTGGGCGCCGATGCTGGCCCTGCTGGCCGGCGCGCTGGCGACCGCCTTGCTGGCCTGGGTGCTGGCGCGGCCGATCCTGAAATTGAAAGGGCACACGCTGGCCATGGCCACGCTGGGCCTGGGCATCATCATCTCCATCATCATCAACAACGAGCAGCAGTGGACCGGCGGGCCGGATGGCATGGCCGTGCCGGCGTTCGAGCTGTTCGGCGTCGCCGTGACGGGCGAGACCGGCTGGTACACGGTGGCGGCGGTGATGCTGCTGTTGATGACCTGGCTGGCGCTCAACCTGATCGACTCGCCGGTCGGGCGCGCCCTGCAAGCCATTCACGGCTCGGAAATCGCCGCCCGCGTGGCCGGCGTCGACACCACCAAATTCAAGGTGCGCGTGTTCGTGCTGTCGGCGGTGGTGGCCAGCATCGCCGGCTCCGTCAGCGCCCACTACATCGGCTTTATCACGCCCGGCATGGCCGGCTTTTTTCACTCGATCGAACTGGTGACGATGGTGGTGGTGGGCGGCATGGCCTCGGTGTTCGGTTCGATCATCGGCGCCGCCCTGCTGACCATCCTGCCGCAGCTGCTGCAGGCTTTCGAAGGCTGGGAAGTGGTGGTGTTCGGGGTGATCCTGATGGTCACCATGATTTTCATGCCGCGCGGCCTGGTGCCGAGCATCGCGCTGCGTTTCAAAAGCCGGGGTCAATGATGCTCAAGATCGAACACCTCAGTAAAAGCTTCGGCGGCGTGCACGCGGTGCAGGACGTCAGTTTCAACGTGCGCGAAGGGGCCATCCATTCCGTCATCGGCCCGAACGGCGCCGGCAAGACCACCCTGTTCAACCTGGTCAGCGGCATCTACACGCCGACCTCCGGCTCGATCACCTTCAATGGCGAGAACGTCGCCGGCATGGCGCCCGATGCGCTGGCGCGCCGCGGTTTGTCGCGCACCTTCCAGAATCTGCAGGTATGCATGAACATGCGCGCCATCGACAACGTCATGGTCGGCTCGCACCTGCGTTTGAACCAGAACCTGTTCGCCTCTATGCTGCGCCTGCCCGCAGTGCGCCGGCAGGATCAAGCCTGCCGCGAGGAAGCCGCGCAGCTGATGGCGTTTGTCGGCGTCGGCAAGTACCTCGATGCCGAAGCGAGCCAGATGCCGTATGGCGCCTTGAAACGGCTGGAAATCGCGCGCGCGCTGGCCGCCAAGCCGAACATCCTGCTGCTGGACGAGCCGGCGGCGGGCCTGAACCACACCGAGACGGGCGAGATCGAAGACTTGATCCGCAAGGTGGCGCAAGCGGGCGTCACCGTGCTGCTGGTCGAGCACGACATGAAGCTGGTGATGAACCTGTCCGACCATATCCTGGTGCTCGATTACGGCAAGACCCTGGCCGAGGGCACCGCCGCCGAGGTGCGCGCCAACCCTGCCGTCATCGCCGCCTATCTTGGCGCGACCGCATAATGTACGAAGGCACAAAGGGACCATTCATGCGAGATTTCACCAACGCCGCGCCGGTCCTCGAGATTCGCGCGCTGGCCAGCCACTACGGCCCCATCCAGGCCTTGCACGCCATCGACATCGACGTGCGCCAGGGCCAGCTGGTCGCCCTGGTGGGCGCCAATGGCGCCGGCAAGACCACCTTGTTGCGCGCGATCTCCGGCGTGCAGCCGGTCAGCGCGGGCACCATCAGCTTCGAAGGTGTCGATGTCACCAAAGCGAGCGCCGACCGCCGCGTACGTTCGGGCATCTGCCAGGTACCGGAAGGGCGCCAGGTGTTCGGCCCGATGAGCATCGAAGACAATCTGCGCCTGGGCGCGTACACCCGTCCGAAAGGCGAGCTGGCCGCCGACCTCGAACGGGTCTACAGCTTGTTCCCGGTGTTGAAGGAGAAGCGCGCGCTGACGGCGGGCATGCTCTCGGGTGGCCAGCAGCAGATGCTGGCGATGGCGCGCGCGCTGATGGGCCGCCCCAGGCTGCTGCTGCTCGACGAACCCAGCATGGGCCTGGCGCCGCTGTTGATCAAGGAGATCTTCCGCATCGTCGAGAGCCTGCGCGACCAGGGCATCACCATCCTGCTGGTCGAGCAGAACGCCCACGCCGCCTTGGGAATCGCCGACGTCGGCTACGTCATCGAGACCGGCGCCATCGTGCTGTCCGGCCCCGGTCCTGAACTGCTGGAAAACGAACAGGTGCAGTCGGCCTACCTCGGCATGTAAGACCCACAAAGGTTCGCAATGGTCAAAGTCTACGAAATCAATGGCATCACCCCGGTGGTCCACCCCACCGCCTACGTCCATCCCAGCGCGGTGCTGATCGGCGACGTCATCGTCGGCCCGCGCTGCTACGTCGGGCCGCTCGCCTCCCTGCGTGGCGACTTCGGGCGCCTGATCCTGGAAGAGGGCGCCAATCTGCAGGACTGCTGCGTCATGCACGGTTTTCCCGGCGACGACACCGTGGTCGAGGTGGATGGCCATATCGGCCACGGCGCCATCCTGCACGGCTGCCACGTCAAGCGCAACGCCATGGTCGGCATGAACTGCGTGGTGATGGACCAGGCGGTGGTGGGCGAAGACTCGATCATCGCCGCCAACAGTTTTATCAAGGCGGG
>JAQGNM010000026.1 GCA_028291845.1 Massilia sp.
TGCGCGATCGGTTACGCCGGCGTGTATGACCTGAACTTCATCGTCGATAGCGACCAGGCCAAAATCAACCGCACCAGCGCCAGCTTCTACAACAAATACCTGGGCCAGGACCGCGCCGAGCTCGACCGGTTCTCGCCGGCCAAGCTGGCCGAGAAGATCACCGCGCCAGTGCTGCTGGTGCACGGCGGCAAGGACAAAACGGCGCCGGTCGAACATGCCGAAGCCATGCGCGCCGCGCTGATCAAGGTGAATCGGCCGCCGCAATGGCTGCTGGCGCCGAACGAAGGGCACGGTTTCTACGACACCAGCAACACCACCATGCTGTACCAGACCATCGAGGCATTTCTCGAAAAGCACATCGGCCACTGAGGCGATGCGGCCGCGGCCCGTCGGCGCCGTGGCAAAAAAAACGCAGCGGTCGCCCGCTGCGTTTTTTTTCGTGACTTGCTGCCGGCTCTTCAGCCGCGCTTTGTCTTCGATTACTGCTTTGCTTACTTCTTCGGATACTTGATCGTCATTTCCTTGAGCAGATTGTCGGCATGGTCGATTTCCTGCATCACCCACAGCATGTAGCGGATGTCGACGTGGATCGCGCGCGTGATCGCCGAATCGAAGTAGAAATCCTTGGTGATCGATTCATACGTCGAGTCGAAATTCAGGCCGACCAGTTCGCCGCGCTTGTTCATGATGGCCGAACCGGAGTTGCCGCCGGTGGTGTCGGCGGAGGACAGGAAGTCGACCGGCACGGTTTTCAGCACCGGGTCGGCATACACGCCGAAACGGCGCGCCTTGATCGCGTCCAGCAAAGGCTTGGGCGCGTTGAACGGGTCCTTGCCGGTGTGCTTCTCGACGATGCCATCGACGGTGGTGAACGGTCCCTTGATGACGCCGTCGCGGGCGACGTACGGCGCCACGGTGCCGAAGGTGACGCGCAGGGTCGAGTTGGCGTCCGGGTAGACCGGTTTGCCCTGGCTCTTCTTCCAGGCGATGACGGCGCTCATGTACTGCGGGATCACCTTTTCCAGGTTGCCGGCCACTTCCTTGCGGCGGTTCTCCAGCGCCATCGAGACGTCCTGCACCTTGACGGCCTGGCGGATGATCGGGTCGTTCGAGTTGCGGAAGGCCTCGGCGTCCATCGTCAACCACGCCAACCGCTTGGCCGTATCACCCAGTTCGGTGCCCTTGTACATGGCCGGCACGCTGGCGGTAGAAGGCATCAGGGCGTCCAGGCCGGCCGGGTGCATCCTGGCCGGCAGTTTCGCATAGCGCTGCAGGGCCGCCGCGTAGCGCGCCTCGTCGACGCTGGCGACGAACGATTGCTCCAGGCGTGTCAGGCGGGCCTTGATGAAGGGCAGATCGCGTTCCTGGTAACCCGGCTCGCGCTTGGCGTCCGGTTTTTCGCGCTCGAGCGCAAGGCGGTACAGGATGCGGGCGTTGTAGAGCAGGTCGCTGTGGTTGGCCACGCTCCAGGCGTAGTCGAGGTCCGACATTTCCATGTCGGCGGCGATCACCGCGTCCAGATCGGCCAGCATGGTGCGGTTCGGCGCGGCCGCTGGATTTTTCTCCAGCCAGGCGCGGAACCCGGCGTCCTGCACATCCTTGATGGCGGCAACGTCCTTGCGCGCGAAGCCATCCATCAGGCCCTGCGTCTTCTTCATGACGTTGTTGATGCTCTTGACCACGCTGGCGTAGCGCACATCGTAAGCCGGGTTGCCCATGGTGGCGGCGGCGATCACGGCCAGGTCGGCCTGCATGCCGGCCACCCGCATCGGGAAATCGGCGTCGCGCGCAAAGCGGATTTCGGCCGGCAGCTTGTAACGGCTGGTGCGCCCCGGATAACCGGCCAGCAGGATCGGATCGCCGTTCTTCAAGCCTTCGGCCGACACCACCAGGAAGTCCTTCGATTTGTACGGCACATTGTCCGGCGACGGATCGGCCGGGCGGCCGTCCTTGCCGACATACGCGCGCAGGAACGAGAAGTCGCCGGTGTGGCGGGGGAATTCGTAGTTGTCGACGTCGCCGCCGTAATTGCCGATCATGTCGGCCGGCGCGTACACCAGGCGCACGTCGCGGATCATCATCTGGCGGATGCGGTAGTACTCGAGACCGCGGTGGAAGGCCGGCACCGAGCAGCGGTAGGCCTTGTCGGACTCGCACTCGGCGATCAAGGCCTTGATGCGGCTCTGGACTTCCTCGTGGCGGTCCTTGCCCGACATGGCCGGCGACAGGCCTTTCAAGACGCGGTCGGTGACGTTTTCGACTTTTTCGGTGACATACACCTGCAAGGTCGGGCCGCCCGGCAGTTCGCTGGCGCGGTCCCTGGCCAGGTAGCCGTTGGCGATGTAGTTGTGTTCCGGCGTCGAATTGCGCTGGATCGCCGCGTAGCCGCAGTGGTGATTGGTGACGATCAGGCCGTCGGGCGAGACGAACGAGGCCGAGCAGCCGCCGGTCGAGACAATCGCGCTCATCGGATGCTTCGACAGGTCGGTCAGCTTGTCGACCGGGATGGTGATGCCGATGCGTTTGAGTTCGGACTTCAGCTGGGTAAGCTGGTGTGGCTGCCACTGGCCTTCGTCGGCGCCGGCGGTGCCCGCAACGAGTGCGGTGCCCAGCAAGGCGACAGGCAAGACGATCGATTTGAACAAGATGGAATCCCCGAATATAAGTATGAGCAGCCAGGTGTAAGGCCGACGGACGCGCAGGGTACTGCGACGCGGCAGTATATAACAGCGGCATGGCCATCGGCAGCCCGATCGCGGCCCGGCATGGCCTTCTGTGTCCGAATTCGGACAGGGCTGATCGCCATCGCACAGCACGCTGCGGTGCGCGGCCCGCCAGCCACCGCGCGGCGCCCGTGGCGGCTGCATCGGCGCCGCCTTTCACAGGCTGGCACGCCAATTGCTGTAGCTAACCCGTCATCGACTTCCCTCTTCGCATCAACACCATGGACCACCCACTCGACCCTGCCCTGCTGCGCCGCCGCCGTACCCTGCGCCTGGCCGCCGCCTGCCTCGCGCTGGCGCTGCTGGCGGCCGGCGCGTGGCTGCTGCAGCGGGCCGTCAAGCCGGCGGTCGCCGCCAGCAGCATCCGCGTCGCCGAGGTGCGGCGCGGCGGCGTCGCCAACACCATCAGCGCCGCCGGCGTGGTGATCCCGGTGCACGAGGAACTGGTGTCGAGCCCGATTCAAACCCGCGTGGCGCGGGTGCAGGCAAAGCTGGGCCAGCAGGTCAAGGCGGGCGAACTGCTGCTCACCTTGGACGACGCCGCCGTGCGGCTGGCGTTCGATGCCGTCAAGGAGCAGCTGGCGCAGCAGGACAACCGCATCGTTTCGCTGACCCTGGAGATGGAGCAAAAACGCAAACAGCTGGTCAGCAGCATCGAACTGCTCGAACTGGACCTGCAAAGCGCGCAGGCCAAGTTCCAGCGTTTTAATACCTTGCGCAAAAGCGGCGCGGTGTCCGGCGAAGACATGCTGACGGCGGAGCTGAACGTCAAGCGCGCCGAAATCCAGCTGCGCCAGCAGCGCGAAGCGATCGAGGATGGCAAGCGCGCCACCGCCAGCAGCATCGACGGCGCCCGCCTGCAGCAGGCGATCCTGCGCCGCCAGCTCGAACAGCAGCAGGCGCTGTTGACCCAGGCCAGCGTGCGCGCGCCGTTTGCCGGCATGGTCACTGCCCTGCTGGCCGAGGAAGGCGCCAGCGTCGCCACCGGCCAGCTGGTAGCGAAGGTGTCGGAGATGAACAACTACCGGGTCGAAGCGACGCTGTCGGATTTTCACGCGCGTGCCATCGAAGTGGGACAGCAAGTGCAAGTGGCGCAGAACGGCCGCCGCATCGAGGGCCGGGTGCAGACGATTCTGCCGGAAGTCCAGAACGGCGCCATCAAGCTGCTGGTGGCCCTCGATGCACCGCACGATGCCCAGCTGCGCAACAAGATGCGGGTCGACGTCGACATCGTCACCGCCCGCAAGAGCAACGCCCTGCTGGTCGACGCCGGCGACGCCTTCAATGGCCGCGGGCCGCAGAATGCTTTCGTGGTCGACGGCGGTACCGCGCACAAACGCAGCATCGAGATCGGCGCCAGCGACGGCAGGATAGTTGAAATCGTCAGCGGCGCCAGGGCTGGCGAGCGCCTGATCGTCTCCAGCGTCGAACGCTTCAAGGACGCCGACAGCGTCCGCCTGCAACCATAATATAAAAGGAAGTCCCATGATCGAACTGAAAAACGTCAGCAAGACCTATCGTACCGACAAGGTCGAAACGCTGGCCCTGTCCGGCATCGACCTGCATGTGAAAAAAGGCGAATTCGTCGCCATGATGGGGCCCAGCGGCTGCGGCAAGAGCACCCTGCTCAATCTCATCGGCTTGCTCGACCGGCCGGGTGCCGGCGTGGTGGCCATCGACGGCATCCCGATCAAGGTCTACCGCGACAAGCAGGTGGCGCAGCTGCGCAACAGCACCTTCGGCTTCATCTTCCAGAGCTTTCACCTGATTCCCGACCTGCGCGTGATCGACAACGTGGAGCTGCCCCTGCTGTACCGCAGCATGGCGACCGGCGAGCGGCGCGCGGCGGCGCGCGCCGCGCTCGAACAGGTGGGCCTGGGCGCGCGCATGGACCATTTTCCGAACCAGCTGTCGGGCGGCCAGCAGCAGCGGGTGGCGATCGCGCGCGCCATGGTCGGCAAGCCGCAGGTGCTGCTGGCGGACGAACCGACCGGTAACCTAGACAGCAAGATGGGCGCCGAAGTGATGGAAATTTTGCTGACCCTGAACCGCGCCGGCACCACCGTGGTGATGGTTACCCACGACGAGCGCGAAGCGAAGCTGGCCGGGCGCACCGTGCGCGTGTTCGACGGCCAGCTGGTCGCCTAGGAGAACACCGATGCTGCGACATTATGTTTTGAATGCCTGGGGCGTTTTCATGCGCCGCAAGATGTTCACCGCGATTAACCTGCTGTGCATCGTCCTCACCCTGGTGGTGCTGATGGTGGTGACCGCCCTGCTCGAACAGGCGTTTTATCCGCGCGGCGTGGAAGGCAAGAGCGAGCGTTTTCTGCAGGTGTTTACGCTCAACGCCGAAGGGCCGCACATGACGATCAACGGCCCGCTCGGCTACCGGATCATCGAAAAGTACCTGAAACCGATGCGCTCGGTCGAAGCGGTGGCCGTCGCCGGCCTGCCGCAGACCGTCGCCGTCTACCAGGGAGAAAGGGTCAGCAAGGTGGAGATGCGGCTGACCGATGCCGAGTACTGGAAGGTGCTCGATTTTCGCGTGCTGGCCGGGCGCGTGCTGAGCGCCGCCGACATCGAGCGCGGCAGCAGCAACCTGGTCATCAACGCCAGCACGGCAAAACGCCTGTTCGGCAGCGGCGCCGGCACCGCGCTGGGCCGGAAGCTCAGCGTCGGCGGCCAGAGCTTCAGCGTGGTCGGCGTGGTGGCCGACGAAATGCACGTCAACGCCTACGCCGACATGTGGGCGCCGCTCACCAGCGCGCCGTCGTCGGACTACCGCAAGAGTTTCAATGGCCAGTTCACCGCCCTGCTGCTGGCCAGGAGCGCTGCCGACCTGCCGCTGATCCGCCGCGAGGTCGAATCGATCTCCGCCACCATCGTGCACGACGATCCGGCAAAGATCACCAGCACGCGCCTGTGGGCCGACAGCAAGCTCGATCTGTTTGCACGCACTCTGGTCGGCTCGAACCGCCGCGCCGACTCGGGCGCCGACATGCTGTTGGCCGCCATCGTCATCGGCATGCTCGGCTTCATGCTGCTGCCGGCGCTGAACCTGGTCAACCTCAATACCGGTCGCATCCTCGAGCGGCGCGCCGAGATCGGCGTGCGCAAGGCGTTTGGCGCCACCAGCGGCCAGCTGGTGCGCCAGCTGATCATCGAAAACCTGCTGCTGTGCGGCGCCGGCGGGGTGCTCGGCTTGGCTGGAGCGCGCCTGGCGCTATGGTGGATCGAAGGGGCCGGCCTGATCCCCTACCTGGCGGTCGACTTCAACCTGGCCGTGTTCGGCTGGGGCGTCCTGCTGACCTTTGTCTTCGGCCTGCTCTCCGGCGCCCTCCCGGCCTGGAAAATGTCGCGCCTTGATCCCGTTCACGCCCTCAAGGGAGCCGCATAATGTTCCGACACATGATGAAACTGGTATGGAAGCGCAAATCGCGCAACCTGATGGTGAGCCTGGAAATCCTGATCGCCTTCGTGCTGGTGTTTGGCGTCGCCGCCTTCGGCGCGCGCATGGCCCAGCTGTACGGCATGCCGACCGGCTTTCAGTATGAGGACGTGTGGTCGGTGCGCCTGCGCTTTCCCGGCATCGCCGCCAAGCCCGATGCCGCCCGCTACGACGCCTGGAAGCGCAGCGTGGAAGCCATGCCGCAGGTGGAGAAAGTAGCCTTCTCGACTTTTTCGCCCTACCGCCGGCAAATGCAGACCAATGACTTTTCGCCCCCTGGCGGCGGCGCCCGGGTGCAGGCGCACATGCTCGCCGCCAGCGACGACTACGCTGCCGCCGTCGGCATGCGCGTGCTCGAAGGGCGCTGGTTCGGCGCCGCCGACGATGGCAGCGCCAGCGTGCCGGTGGTGATCGACCGGCGCCTGGCCGCGCTGCTGTTCCCGGGCCGCCCGGCGCTCGGC
>JAQGNM010000071.1 GCA_028291845.1 Massilia sp.
GGATGCCGGAGGCGGCCGGCTGGCCGTTCTGGTCGAGGATGCGGATCGCCGGATTGTTGGTGCGCCCGTACTGGTAGGAGACCGGTTCGCCCGCCTCGATCTGGTAGTTGTCGTGACGGTATTCGAAGCCCGCCGCCGCGTTGAGGGGACCGAGCGGGCCGTGCAGGTCGAGATTGAAAGTGGTCTGGGTAAAGCGCAGTGTTCCCGTGTCGGCCTCGAACGGCGACGCCGCGTAGATGGTGCAGTTGCAGACATTGATCGGTTCGTACCAGTAGCTGACGTTGATCGAATTACGTTCGTGGAAATCGAGCTCGTTGCGGCCCAGGTTGACGCTGGTGTCCATCTTCCAGCCGCGTTCCAGGTCCCTGCGGTAGCCCAGCGCCAGCGATGCGTCCTTGACGGTGGTGAGGATATTCGGCAGGAATCCGTTCGGATACACGGCCGGCACGCTGCGGCCGTCTTCCTTCGGCCGGAAGAAACCGGCGGCGTCGCCGGTGCGTTTCGAAACGCCGCCGAATACATACAATTCGCTGGTGGCGGCGGCGTTGGTCGGCACCGCCGCGTTCCACCACAGATAGCCGTCCTTGGCCAGGCTGTCGCCGATGCGCTGGGTCACGCGCGGCGGATCGACGCGCAGGGTGTCGAGGCCGGCGCGGTTGGTCTCGCCGCGCCGGCGCGCCTCCAGGGTCAGGTTGAGGTAGCCGCCATTGTCGCCCAGCGTAAAACCCTGGTTGACGCCGGCCGACAGCAGGTCGCCGTCGCCCACCCTGGTGGTGCCGGCGGTGCCGCTCAACTGGGTCTGGTTCGCCTGCTTTTTCAAGACAATGTTGATGACGCCGGCGATGGCGTCCGAGCCGTACTGGGCGGCGGCGCCGTCGCGCAGCACTTCGATGTGGTGGATGCTCGATAAGGGAATGGCGTTGAGGTCGGTGCCGGCCGAGCCGCGCCCGATGGTTTGCTGCACGTTCACCAGCGCCTGCTGGTGGCGCCGCTTGCCGTTGACCAGCACCAGCAACTGGTCCGGTCCCAGCCCGCGCAAGGTGACGGGGCGGATGATGTCGGTGCCGTCGCTGATGAAGGTGGTCGTAAAATTGACCGAGGGGTCGAGCGTTTGCAGCAGCTTGCCCAGTTCGAGCGGGCCGGCCGTTTGCAGGTCCCTGGCGTTGATCAGGCCGACCGGGACGGCGGTGTCGAGGGCGGTCCTGGCGCTGTTGCGCGAGCCGAGCACGACGACGGTGGCGGGCGCCTCGGTGGTGGCGGTGGCGGACTGCGCCGCCACCGTCTCGCACAGCGCCATGGCGGCCAGCGCCATCAGGGTTGGATTGAACAACGGTCTGCCGGCAGGCTTGCGCATGGCTGTCTCCGAAATGGTCATCGGATCAGCCTACGCGAGCGCTGCGTGCCGCTGCCAGCTAGCAGAACTGCGAGTCGCACATTGCGAATACCTGCCCGATACTGGTGCGCCGGCCCGGCTGACGGCCTGCTAGGAGTGTGCGCGGTAGACCAGTTTTGATCTGACGACGGGGACGCTGCGGAGTACGCCATCGCGACCGCGTTCGGTTTTGCGCGCCGACCTACCAAAGAATGGCTTGATCGACGCCGAAATTGCTTAAAATGGCGCCCTTTCCGGGCTTACGCGTACATCATTTTCGCCATTCGGCGCAGGTTCAACGCCGTGCAGACGAGCTTCCATTCGGCCTGGGCCTTCGCCAGTCCGCGCATGCTGAATTGGCGGAACCCGAGCACGCTTTTTACCCAGGCGTTTGGCGGCTCGGATAGCCATTTGCGTTTGCGATAGGCGGCCTGTGTTTCGGCAGACGTGAATTTTTCAGCCATCGCGGCGGACAGAGGCCGCTTGCTGGCATCGATCTTCACGTCCTTTTTTCCCTCGCGTCCGAGCGCAACGATCAGCTCGGCCGGATGCGCGCGCAATCGTTCGAACGTCGCTTCCGACCGGTAGCCCGCGTCGGCAAGAACTTGCTTGGGATCGGCGCCGGCGTCGCGCAGCACGGCAGCAAGAACGGTTGGCAATTGGCCGCTGTCGGCGGCACTGTTGCCCAGTTCGGCCGCGACGATGATGTGGGCAGCCTCGTCGACGGCAGCTTGTGCATTGTAGGAATAGTCAAAGCCGCCGCCGGCATGCTTCATGATCCGGCTTTCCGGATCGGTGAAATTTTCCTGTGCGTCGGGCTTCGGCTCGCCAAACCTGTACTTGAAACGCGACTTCTTTTTCGGCTCTCCGTCGGCGCCCGGCGGCGCATCGTCGTCACTGCGACCGCGCGCGATATCAGCCTGACGCTGGCGCTCTTCGAGGCGTGCGCGTGCAGCGCGGATCACCGCCAAGCGGTCCTCGCGCCGCGTAATCTCGGCCGGGATATCCAGCTCCGGCTCATTTTTCTCGGCGGCGTCGGCCGCCTTCGCTTTCGCCAGCAAAGCATCGATCTGCTCTTTCAGCTCAAGCTCGACCTTCTTCATCCGGTCATAGCTCATCGCCTTATGGCGCGATGCGTTGGCCTTGATCTTGGTACCGTCGACCGCGATCGTGCCGAGCTTAACCAGGCCGCACTCCTTGGCCAGTTTCACAACTTGCATGAACAAGCCCGACAGTTCTTTGAGGTGAAAAGCGCGGAAGTCGCACAGCGTTCGATGGGCCGGATAGTTGCCCGCCGCCAGGACCCGGAACGCTACATCCTCATGCAGCTTCCTGGCCAGCTTGCGCGAGGAGAACACACCAGTCGCGTAGCCATAAACGAGCACCTTGACCATCATGGCCGGATGAAAGGGCTGGTTGCGCGCACCGCCGCCAGCATACCGTGCATGGAAGTCGGACAGGTCGAGCGAGTCGACCGTATCGCTGATGAAGTAAGCAAGGTGGCCTTCAGGCAGCCAATCTTGCAGCGCATGGGGCAGCAGGAACTGCTGTTGTGGATCGTAGGGAAGGTAGCTCGTCGTCATCTGCCTACAACGTTTACCGTAGGCAATCGGATGACAGCGCGGCTTCTGCCGCGCAGACTCCTAGCCTGCCTGGTCCTGCATCCACTCCTTCAAGCCCTCGACCCATTTTTTCGCCGGCAGATTCATGTTCTTCTTGATGGCGCCGGCCCGCTCGAACAGTACGCTGAAATCGATCTGTGGGGATTTTTTAAACGCCACCACCACGATGTTGGCGTCGCTGACCTCGGGCAGCCAGACCACGGCGTCGAATACTTCTTCCATCGCTCGCAGGTTGATGTCGTAATTGGCGAACTCGCCGAACACATTGATGGTCATGACGCCGTTATCGCTCAGGCAGTCGTGGCAGCCCTGATAGAACTCGACGGTGTCGAGCACCGGGCCGCGCGCATCCTGGTCGTACAGGTCGACCTGCAGCACGTCGACCTGGCCGTGATTGTCCTGGTCGAGCACGAAGTCGAGCGCGTTCATTTCGCGCACCTGCAAACGGGCGTCGTCCGGCGGCAGGGCGAACAAGGCGCGGCAGATGGCGATGACGTTGGGATTGAGTTCGATGGCGGTCACGCGCGCGCCGGGCAGGCGGCGGTAGCAGAACTTGGTGAGCGCGGCGCTGCCCAGCCCCAGCTGGACGATGTGCCGCGCCTGACCCGGCGACTCCATGAACAGCAGCCACAGCATCATCATCTGGATGTATTCGAGCTCGATGGCGTCCGGTTTGTCGATGCGCATGGCGCCTTGCACCCAGGACGTGCCCAGGTGCAGAAAGCGGACGCCGCGAAATTCGGTGATGGTGGCGGGAGGGTGGCCGGGCTGCGCGAAGCGGCCGTCGGCAAGCATGTCGGTTGAAGCGGAAGGCATAGGATGATAGATAGCGGTTCAAGCCCATCTTACCATTGTGTTTATGCAGGCAGAATCAGGGTGACGGCCAGACCGCCGCCGTCGCGATTGGCCAGGGTGATGCGCCCGCCGTGTGCTTCGGCGATTTCGCGCGCCAGCGCCAGGCCCAGGCCGGTGCCGCTGCGTTTGGTCGAATAAAAGGGCACCAGCGCGTGCGTCAGCACGGCGTCGCTCATGCCGGCGCCGCGATCTTGCACCTCGATGCGCAGCAGGTCGGCCACGCGGGCGATGCGCAGTTCCACCCGCTCCGGCGGCGAGCCCGATTCATGGGCGTTCTTTAAGAGGTTGAGCAGGGCTTGCTGCAGCTGGGCCGCATCGACCGCCGCCGGTTCCGCCGGCGCCTCGTCGACCAGCGTGAACTGCACTTGCGCCGACAGGTGCTCGATAAAATCGGGCCACGCCACCGGCGCCAGCAGGGGCGTGGGCAGCTTGGCGAAGCTGGCGTAGCCGAGAATGAAACTCTCCAGGTGGCGGGTGCGTTCTTCGATGGTGGCGAGGATTTGCGGCAGGCGCTCGACCTGGCCGCGCCGTACCAGTTCGGCGCCGGAGTGGGCCAGCGAGGCCATCGGCGCGAGCGAATTGTTCAACTCGTGGCTGATCACGCGGATGACTTTTTTCCAGGTCTGCACCTCCTGGCGGCGCAGCTCGGCGGTAAGCTGGCGCAGCAGCAGCAGCTGATGTCTCCGTCCGTTCAGTTGAAAATTGCGGCGCGCCAGGTGGTACACCTCCTCGAATTCGCCTTCTCCGGTGGTGAACAAGCCGTCACCGCCGCGCGCCAGCGCCTCGCGCAGGGCCGGACTCGATTGCGCCAGCAGGGCGTCCATCGCAAACCCCTCCAGCTTGTGGCCGCGGTTGAGCAGCTGGCGCGCGGCCAGGTTGGCGTAGACGACGGCGCGTCCGCCCGCACCGCCGTCGGCCACCAGCAGCATCGCCACCGGGGTGTTTTGCACCATGGTGTCGAGCAGCAGTTCGCGCTGGGTCAGTTCCAGCCGCTGTTCGCGCAGTACCTGGCCGAGCGCATTGTGCGACGCCACCAGGTCGGACAGTTCATCGTTCTGCGGCCAGTGCAGGCCGAACGAGAAATCGCCGTCCTTGTAACTGGTGACCGTGCCCTCCAGGGCGCGGAACAGGGACAGGATCGGTTGCAGCTGGGCGCGGATGGTGATCACGGCAATCGGCACCACGCACAGCATCGCCAGCGCCGCCACCAGTCCCGGGCGGCCCGGCAGCAGGTGGTCGAGACCGAGGGCGATGGCGATGCCCATGGCGGACAGGGTGCCCACCAGCGCCGACCAGCGGATGGTGAGCGAGAGGCGCGGCGGCGGCCGCGGCGCCGCCTTGCCGGGTGCGCCGGACGGACCGTTCATGGGCGGGCGATGCCGAGGCGCTCCATGCGCCGGTACAGCGCCTGGCGCGACAAGCCCAGTTCCGCCGCGGCCTGCGCCACCACGCCGTGCGCGCGCGCGAGCGCCTGCGTGATGGCTTCGCGGTCGGGCTCCGCCTCAAGGCTCGGG
>JAQGNM010000079.1 GCA_028291845.1 Massilia sp.
GAGATCGGCCGCGCCGGATTCAACGACGCCATCGCCCACTTGCTGGCCAGCATCGACAGCACCGTGGTGCGCATGCTTGCCGACGCCCAGGTGGCGCCGCAACAGGTCGACACCGTGTTTTTCACCGGCGGATCGAGCGGCGTGCTGGCCCTGCGCGAACGCATCGGCCGTCTGCTGCCCGCGGCAAACAAGGTCGAGGGCGATCTGTTCGGCAGCATCGGCAGCGGCCTGGCGATCGACGCCGTCCGCAAGTTCGGGCCGGCCGCATGAGCGTCTTCGACCGCCCGATCGTCATGCTCGACTTCGAGACCACCGGCTTGTCGCCCGTGATGGGCGACCGCATCACCGAAGTGGCGGCGCTGCGCATCGTCGACGGCGTCGTCATCGAGCGTTACGTTTCCCTGATCAATTGCGATGCGCGTATTCCCAGTTTTATCACCGGCCTGACCGGCATTACCCAGGCCATGGTCGACGCCGCCCCGCCGGTGCGCAAGGTGATTCCGGAACTGCTTGATTTTATCGGCTCGGACACCCTGTCGGCGCACAACGCCAGCTTCGACGAGAAATTTCTCAAGGCGGAGGCCGGGCGCCTCGACCTGGCGCCCGCCCACCAGGCGCTGGTGTGTTCGCTGAAACTGTCGCGCAGGCTGTTTCCCGGCATGCCAAGCTATAAATTGGGCGCGCTGTCGCGTCAGCTGGGGCTGGCGTTCCGCAGCGCCGCCCACCGTGCCGAGGCCGATGCCGAAGTGGGCGCGCAATTGCTGGTGCACATCGCGCGCCACTTGCATGGCGCGGTCGGCGTCAGCCCGGTGGAGTCGTCCCTGCTGGTGTCGGTCAACAAGCTGGCCGCCGCCAAGGTGCCGGCATTTCTCGGCAAATACGCCGCCGAGAAAATGCCGCCACCGCTGCCGACCACAACGCCTTAAAAGCAATTGCTCCTGCTTTAGAAAACCCGCCACGGCGGGTTTTTTTTGCGTCGCGGCGCGCCTGGCATGCGCACGATTGTGCGCGCTCAAACGGCGGCTACCGGTGGCGAGTTATATTTTTGGCAATATCGAACTGTGCTCTTGCTGCCTCGTCGTTGCGCTCGCGTTGCGTCCGGCTTGCTTTTACGACCTTTTCATCTCTTTCACCGCCTTGCAGGCTTCAAAGAACCCGCTTAGCGATTGCCTTCATCGGGGCCAGTGCGCCGGAGGATCAGCATGCAGCGCCAAAAAGTCAGCCGCGACAGCTACCAGAGCTTTCTCTGGTTCCGCCGCGCCGCCGAGGCCGGTGACGCCTATGCCCAGTTCAACCTCGGCCTGATCTACCGAAAAGGCGAAATCGTCGAGCGCGACGACGCCGCCGCCTTCGCCTGGCTCGAAAAAGCCGCCCTGCAGGGCCTGGCGTTCGCGCAGAACCATCTCGGCGCCCTGTATTACAAGGGCCACGGGGTGGCGCGCGACGATGCCGCCGCCGCCCACTGGTTCGGCCGTGCCGCCGCGCAAGGCGACGCCTCGGCCCAGCAAAACCTGGGACAACTGTACCGCAAGGGCCGCGGCGTCGGCCAGTGCGACATCACCGCGCTGGGCTGGTACTACAAGGCGGCCGAGCAGAACGTGGCGAGCGCGCAAAATCTGCTGGGCGAATGCTATCTGGAAGGCCGTGGCAGCTGCGTCAACTTTCCACTGGCCATGGCGTGGTTTCGCAAGGCGGCATTGCTGGGCGATGCGCAGGCGCAGCTGCACCTGGGCTTGATGTATCAGCAAGGAATGGGCGTGCCGCCCAGCGAATCGCAGGCGCTGTGCTGGTTCCGCCAGGCCGCCGCCCAGGGCGTGGCCGCCGCGCAGCGCGAACTGGGCATCGCCTACATCGATGGCGCCGGGGTGCGGGTCGAGCCGCTGCGGGCCGCCGCCTGGCTGCAGCGGGCCGCCGCGCAGGGCGACAGCAGCGCCCAGTATCGCCTGGCGGTGCTGATCGCCAGCGGCCGCGGCGTCAGAAGCGGCGACAGCGAGGCCGACGATGCCGCGGCCCTCGAGTGGCTGCGCCGCGCCGGCGAACACGGTCATGTCGACGCCCAGATCCGCCTGGGCACCATGTACGCCGACGGCTGCGGGGTGGCGCGCGACGCGGCTGCCGCGCTCGGCTGGTTCGAGCGCGCCGCCGCACAAGGCGCGCCGACCGCGCAATTTCACCTGGGCCTGATGCATGCCAACGGCCGCGGGGTGGCGGTCGACGACGCGGCCGCTGCCCGCTGGTACCGGCTGGCGGCCGAGCAGGGCAATGCCGACGCCCAGAACAACCTGGGCGTGCTGCACGCCGAAGGGCGCGGGGTGGCGCGCGACGACTTGCTGGCCGTCTACTGGTACCGCCAGGCCGCCGAGCGCAACCATCCGCTCGGCCAGTACAACCTCGGCAGCATGATCGAGCAGGGCCGCGGCGCCCCCCGCGACGGCGTGCTGGCGTACATGTGGATGCTGCTGGCGGCCGCCAATGGCGACGAGCATGCCAGTAGCGCCAAGAGCAGCATCGGCCGCACCCTGAGTCCGTCGGAGATCGGCCGGGCGCTGGATATGTTTCACCAATGGCAAGTCGAGCGGGGCTCGCTGTCGCAGTAATAACGACGGCGTGCGGGCCGGTCGTTGTATTTTGGCGGAAACAATAAATTCTCGTTGGAATATTTCTATATCGCACTATAGTTCGCGCCTTTGATGCCGTAACATGGAGAGACCTCGTCCACAAAGTGTTTGTATTCATGAAATTTTTCGCCCGTAGCGCCATCCCGGCCTCCCTTTATGTTGTCGCCATGCTGGCCCAGGCGTCGAGCCTGGCGGTGACGGTGCAGGACGCGGCCGGCAAGCCGCTGGTCGATACGGTGGTGTTTGCGGAGCAGGAAGGGCTTGCCGCGAAGGCGCCGAAAGCGGCGGTCATCGAGCAGCGCGGCCTGAAATTTCTGCCCCTGGTGAGCGTGGTGCAGACCGGCGCCACCATCACCTTCCCGAACAACGACAAGGTGCGCCACCATATCTACTCGTTTTCGCCCGCCAAGAAGTTCGACCAGAAGCTGTACTCGGGCGTCGCTGCCTCCAGCCAGGTGTTCGACAAGGCAGGCACCGTGGTACTCGGCTGCAATATCCACGATCGCATGATCGCCTACGTGAAAGTGGTCGACACGCCGTTCTTCGCCAAGACCGATGCCGATGGCGTGGCCCGCATCGAGCTGCCGGCCGGGAAATACAAGCTTTCCGCCTGGCATTACAACCAGGCCGCCAACGCCGGCGCCGCCGCCGAGCAGCAGGTGACCGTCAAGGCGGGCGACGCCGCCACCGCGGCCGGCTACAAGCTGGCCGTCAAGGCCGCGCTCGATGTCGAGGGGTCAGGATACTGATCATGGCGTCGCCAATCCAGCCAGGAGCCGGCGCGGCATGAAGCTTGGCACCAAATTCGGCATGAAGCCGGGCTTGCGGCCCGGCTTGCGGATCGGCTTCCAGAGCCTGGAAGGAAGGATCGCCACGCTGTTTCTGTTCCTGATCATCGTCTTGCAGGTGGTCGGGCTGGTGGTGATCCAGAATGGCATCGACAACAGCGCCCGCAACGCCATCGCCACCGAACTGTCCAACGGCGAAAAAGTGCTGCGCAAGCTGATCGAACAGAACGCCCAAAAGCGGCGTTTTTCCGCCCAGGTGCTGGCGCGCGACACCGGCTTCGTGCAGGCGGTCGGCAACGACGACAGCGGCGACCAGGAAACCATCCGCTCGGCGCTGGACAACAGCGCGCGCCGCGCGCGCGCTTCGCTGACCATGCTGGTCGACGGCAACCGCAAGATCAAGGTAAGCAGCGCCGGCGCCGGTCAGCCCGAACTCGACAAGCTGGTGCTGTCGCTGCTCGACCAGGCCGAACAGAACGACGGCGCCAGCGGCACCGCGGTGGTCGGCGGGCGGCCGTACCAGGTCATCGTCACCCCGGTCAAGGCGCCGATCACCATCGCCTGGGTGGTAATGGGATTCGCCTTCGACGCCCAGCTGGCGCGCGACATGAAAGAGCTGTCGGCGCTGGAAGTGGCGATCCTGGCGCGCGGTGCCGACGGCGCCTGGCAGCCGGTCGAGACCACCGTGGCGCCGGCCGAGACGGCGCAGATCGCCCAGCAGCTGCGGCAGAACCTGTCGCGCACCTTCGACGTCACCCTCTCGGACAGCCGCTACAGCGCGCGCATGGTCGACATCGGCCCGGCCGGGGAGGGGCGCGCCAGCGTGATGCTGGCCCGCTCGATCGAAGCGGCTGTCGCCGAATATGCGCGCCTCCAGCGCAGCCTGGTGCTGCTGACGGTGATCGGTATCATCGCCGGCGCCGTCGCCAGCGTCGTCACCGCCAAGCGCATCGCCCAGCCGCTGCGCGAACTGGCCGGCGTCGCCCATCGCCTGGAACGGGGCGACTACCGCGCGCAAAAGGGTTTCGAGCGCACCGATGAAATCGGCGCACTGGCCAAGGCCTTCGACAGCATGCGCGACGGTATCGCCAAGCGCGAGCAGGAAATCCGCCGCCTAGCTTACTGGGACACCCTCACCAACCTGCCCAACCGCGCCCAGTTCGTGATGCTGCTGGGCGAAGCGCTGCTGCAGGCACGGCGCCACCAAAGCTCGGTCTACGTCCTGATGATGGACCTGGACCGCTTCAAACATGTCAACGACGTGATGGGGCACAATTTCGGCGATGCCCTGCTGCGCCAGGTGGCCGGGCGGCTGCAGCTGCAGGTGGTGCAGGCGCATCCTGAAGCGCACATCGCGCGCCTGGGCGGCGACGAATTCGCCGTGCTGATCCCGGACGCCGACATGCATACGGTGAAAACCATCGCCGCCGCCATCCTGCACGCGCTCGAACAACCGATGTCGCTCGACGACCAGACCGTCGATATCGGCGCGGGCCTGGGCATCGCCGGCTACCCGGCGCACAGCGACGACGCCGAAGCGCTGCTGTCGATGGCCGAAGTGGCGATGTACACGGCCAAGCAGAGAAACGACGGCGCCGTCTACTACGACGCCCTGATCGACAAGTCGAGCGCCAACAGCCTGTCGCTGCTGACGGAGCTGCGCAACGCCATCGAGCGCAACGAATTCCGCCTGCACGTGCAGCCGAAGATGAAGCTCGATACGGGCGAGGTGGTGGGCATCGAGTCGCTGGTGCGCTGGGTCCATCCCGAGCGCGGCAACGTGTTCCCCGACGAATTCATCCCGTTCGCCGAGCAGACCGGTTTTATCCGCGTGCTCACGCGCTGGGTGCTGGAACAGTCGGCGGCGCTGTGCCGCGACCTGGCCGCCCAGGGCATCGATTTGAAGGTGTCGGTGAACCTGTCGACGCGCGACCTGCTGGACCAGGACTTGCCCAACAAATTTTCCGAGATCCTCAAGCGCCACCAGGTCAGCCCCGCCTCGTTTTGCCTGGAGATCACCGAAAGCGCCATCATGGACGACCCGGTGCGCGCCCAGCAAACCCTGGAGCGCCTGCATGCCATGGGGGTCGACCTGTCGATCGACGATTTCGGTACCGGCTACTCTTCGCTGGCATACCTGAAGCGCCTGCCGGTGGACGAACTGAAAATCGATAAATCGTTTGTACTGAACATGGAGAACGATATCGGCGACACCAAGATCGTCCGCTCCACCATCGACCTCGGTCACAACATGGGCTTGCGGGTGGTGGCCGAAGGAATCGAGAGCGAAGCGGTGTGGCGCTTGCTCGCCGCGCTCGGCTGCGACCAGGGCCAGGGATATTTCATGAGCCGGCCGATCCCCGGCGACAAACTGGCCGCCTGGATCGCCGGCTGGGTGCCGCCGGTGAGGTCGCCGCTGCCCTACGTCGCCGCGATCGAATAAGCGGCGCATCGCCGTCAGTTCACCGGCGCGTGCCAACCCCAACACCTTTCCCCGAGGCGAACGACGATCTGAATCGGGTTTGCGTCCAGAACGGGCCTGGCTCCGCCAGGCGTGTTCACCTGACTATTCCAAACAAAAGTAGGGTTTTACTTTTGTTTGATGGTTAGAATAGAAGAGGCTCAGCCGCTGGGCCTTCCGACACGCTTTTTCGAGAGACTATATGCATATCAAGCAAGCATCGCTGGCAGTGACACTGCTGGCGACTTTCGGCGCCAATGCGCTGGCCCAGACCCCGGGCCCGACGCAAAGGCAGCTGTGCCCGCCATCGAACGCCCTGAGCGCGCCATTGACCTACCCGGTCACCAAAAAAGTCGATCAGACCGACAACTATTTCGGCACCGTCGTCGCCGATCCTTACCGCTGGCTGGAAGACGCCAACAGCGCCGAGACCAGGCAGTGGGTCGACGCCCAGAACCTGGTCACCCAGAGTTATCTCGCGCAGATTCCGGCGCGCGCCGCCATCAAGCAGCGCCTGACCAGCTTGTGGAACTACGAGCGCTACAGCGTGCCCTACAAGGAAGGCGGGCGCTACTTCTACAGCCGCAACGACGGCCTGCAGAACCAGGCCGTGCTCTACACCATGAACAAGATCGACGACACGCCGCGCGTGCTGCTCGATCCGAACACGCTGGCAGCCGATGGCACCGTGGCGCTGTCGGGCACCGCCGTCAGCCCGGATGGCAAGCTGCTGGCCTACGGCACCGCCGCATCCGGTTCGGACTGGAACGAATGGCGCGTGCGCGATATCGAAACCGGCAAGGATAACGACGACGTCATCCGCTGGGTGAAATTCTCCTCGACCGCGTGGACCAAGGATGGCAAGGGCTTTTTTTACAGCCGCTACGACGAGCCGAAGGAAGCGACCAAGCTGGCCGACGCCAACTACAACCATAAAGTGTATTACCACGTGGTCGGCACGCCGCAGTCCGCCGACACCGTGGTGTACGACCGCCCGGATCAAAAAGCCTGGCTGCTCGGTGCCCAGGTCACCGACGACGGCCGCTACCTGTTGATCAACGCCTCCAACGGCAGCGCGCGCACCAATGCCGTCTTCATCAAGGAGTTGAACAAACCCGGCGCCAAGGTCGCGCCGCTGTTCGACAAATTCGACGCCGGTTATCACTTCGTCGACAACGACGGCGCGCGCTTTTACTTCACCACCGATAACAATGCGCCGAAAAGCCGCCTGATCGCCGTCGACCTGGCGGCGCCGTCGGCCGACAAGTGGAAGACCCTGGTGGCCGAAAGCGGCCAGACCTTGCAATCGGTATCGATGCTCAACCGCCAGTTCGTCGCCCAGTACCTGGCCGACGCCCACAGCATGGTCAAAATCTTCAACCGCGACGGCAAGGCCGTGCGCGAGCTGAAGCTGCCGGGCCTGGGCTCGGTGGCCGGTTTCAACGGCAAGAAAGGCGACAGCGAGACCTTTTATTCGTACACCGGGTTTACCACCCCCGCCACCATCTACCGCCTCGACCTGAAGAACAGCGCCAGCACGGTGCTGCGCCAGCCGAAGGTCGACTTCGACCCGAGCGCCTTTGAAACGCGTCAGCAGTTCTTTACCAGCCGCGACGGCACCAAGGTGCCGATGTTCATCGTCGCCAAAAAAGGCCTCAAGCTCGACGGCAGCAACCCCACCTACCTGTACGGCTACGGCGGCTTTAACATTTCACTGACCCCGTCGTTCTCGGCGGCCAATATCGCCTGGATGGAAATGGGCGGCGTCTACGTGCTGGCCAACCTGCGCGGCGGCGGCGAGTACGGCGAAGCCTGGCACGACGCCGGCACCAAGCTGCAAAAGCAGAACGTGTTCGACGATTTTCTTGGCGCCGCCGAATGGCTGATCGCCAACAAGGTGACCTCGCCCGCCAAACTGGCGATCGGCGGCGGCAGCAATGGCGGCCTGCTGGTGGGCGCCGCCATCACCCAGCGCCCGGAGCTGTTCGGCGCCGCCATCCCGGCGGTGGGCGTGATGGATATGCTGCGCTTCCAGAAGTTCACCATCGGCTGGGCCTGGGTCAGCGACTACGGCTCGTCCGACGACGCCGAGCAATTCAAGGCGCTGTACAAATACTCGCCGCTGCACAACCTGAAAGCGGGCGCCTGCCTGCCAGCCACCATGATCACCACCGCCGACCACGACGACCGCGTGGTGCCGGCGCACAGCTTCAAGTTTGCCGCCGCCGCGCAGGCCGCGCAGGGCTCGAGCAATCCGGTGATCATCCGCATCGACACCAAGGCCGGCCACGGCGCCGGCAAGCCGACCGACAAGCAGATCGAAGAAGTCGCCGACCGCTGGGGCTTTTTGACGAAAGCCCTGAAAATGTAATACGAGGGGGGACTGGCACAAGCGAAGCGCAGATGCCTGTCCCATTTGTGCTTTGCTGCAAATCAAACATGGGACAGGCACCGTGCGGCGCCTGTCCCATTTATGCTTTGCTGCAAATCAAACATGGGACAGGCACCGTGCGGCGCCAGCCCCCCTTTCGCTTACTTGCATCGCAGTCTTCCGAGCGTCCGCGAATAGCAGGGGGACTGGCACAAGCGAAGCGCAGATGCCTGTCCCATTGTTCAATCACCGGTGCACCACCACCAACAACGCCTTCGCCTCCGTCTTCCCCACATTCCGAATCACGTGATTCTGGTCCGCCGTATACCGCGCGGTAGCCCCCAGCTTGACCTTCTTTTTCACCGACCCCACCTCCAGCTCGACCGCCCCGTGCAGCACCGTCAGGTGCTCGCCGGTGCCGGGATCGTGCGCCTGGGAGGCCAGCTCGCCACCCGGCGCCAGGGTCAGTTCGTACCATTCGTATTTACCGGCCAGGTCCATCGGCCCCAGGATACGCAGCATGTAACCGGCATGATTGCCCGGCAAGGTCGGCGTTTCGTGGGCTTCGAGCACGCGGATCGGTTCGATTTCGCGGGTTTCGGCCGTCAGCAATTCGCCGATCGCCACGCCGAGCGCATTGGCCAGGCGCCAGGTGATGGCGATGGTCGGATTGGCTTTCTCGCGCTCGATTTGCGATAACATGGACTTCGACACGCCGGCGATACGCGACAGATCTTCCAGGGTAAGGCCGCGCGCCAGCCGCAGGCGCTGCAAGGTGGCGCCCACTTCGGGTGGCGCGTTCGAAGACATGGCCTGGGGCATAGCGGGCGAAAGCATGGTATTCATGGATGCGGCGTTTTCTATTGAACAGGAAGAGAGCGGCGGGACAATTGCTTGCCAAGTTGAACCGGCTTGGGTAATATCCATTATATTGAATTTTAGTTCGACATAACGGATTTCTTGGAATTCACTGGAATTTCAACTGAATCGAACAATTCCGGCAACGGTACAGCATCCTTCGCGCGCCGGTCAAGGCGGCGACCGATACATCCACATATATCCACATATATCCGTAAAAGGACCAGCATGAGCGTGCAATCGAAAGACAGCTTTTTCAGCGGCCTGCAAAGCAGCCTGGACACCTTGCGCGAGCAGGGCTTGTACAAGCCCGAGCGCGTACTGGCCTCGCGCCAGGGCGCCGAAGTGGTCGGCGCCGACGGCCGCCACCTGATCAATATGTGCGCGAACAACTACCTCGGCCTGGCCGGCGACCTGCAAACCCAGCAAGCGTCGATCGCGGCGACCGAACAATACGGCTACGGCCTGTCCTCGGTGCGCTTCATCTGCGGTACCCAGACGGTGCACAAGGAACTCGAACGGGCGCTGGCGGATTTTCTGGGCATGGAAGACACGATCTTGTACGCCGCCGCCTTCGACGCCAACGGCGGCCTGTTCGAGCCGCTGTTCGACGAGAACGACGCCATCGTTTCGGACGCCCTGAACCACGCCTCGATCATCGACGGCATCCGTCTGTGCAAGGCGGCGCGCTACCGCTACGCCAACAACGACATGGCCGATCTTGAAGCCCAGCTTACAAGTGCGAGAAACGCCGGCAAACGCCACATCGTCATCGCCACCGACGGCGCCTTCTCGATGGACGGCACGGTCGCCAGGCTCGACGAGATCTGCGACCTGGCCGACAAGTACGGCGCCCTGGTGATGATCGACGAATGCCACGCCTCCGGCTTCATGGGCAAGACCGGCCGCGGCACCCACGAGCACCACAACGTGATGGGCCGCATCGACATCATCACCGGCACTTTAGGTAAAGCGCTGGGCGGCGCCATGGGCGGCTTCACCTGCGCCCGCAAGGAGGTGATCGACATGCTGCGCCAGAAGTCGCGCCCCTACCTGTTTTCCAACTCACTGGCGCCGTCGATCGCCGGCGCCTCCTTGTCGGTATTGAAGCGCATCCGCGGCTCGACCGAATTGCGCGACCGCCTGCACGAGAACACGGCGTACTTCCGCCAGGAGATCGAGCGCATCGGCTTTACCATCAAGCCGGGCATCCACCCGGTGGTGCCGGTGATGCTGTTCGAGGCGCCGCTGGCGCAACGTTTTGCTGCCCGCATGTATGAACTGGGCGTTTTACTTTCGGGTTTCTTTTATCCGGTGGTGCCGATGGGCCAGGCACGCGTGCGGGTGCAGCTGTCGGCCGCGCACACCCGCGAACAGCTCGACACGGTGCTGAAGGCGTTCGAGCAGGCTGGCCGCGAGCTTGGCATCATCAAGAACTAATTCAAGAAGACAGGTAATCACGCATGCAACGTATCCTCATCATCGGCGCCAACGGACAGATCGGCAGTGAACTGGTCGGTGCGCTGGCCAGGCAGCATGGCGCGCAAAACGTCATCGCCTCCGACATCGGCAGCAGCAACGTCTACGGCGCCGAACGCTATCTGCAGCTCGACGTGCTCGACAAGGCGGGCCTGGCGCAGCTGATCGCGCGGGAGAACATCACCCAGGTCTACCAGCTGGCGGCGCTGCTGTCGGCCACCGGCGAGCAGGCCCCGCTGAAGGCCTGGACGCTGAACATGGACGGGCTGCTGAACATCCTCGAAGTGGCGCGCGAGCGCGGCGAAGCGGGCACGCCCCTGCGGGTGTTCTGGCCGTCGTCGATCGCCGCTTTCGGCCCCAACACGCCGGCGCTCGACACCCCGCAGTACACGGTGATGGATCCCACCACCATTTACGGCATCAGCAAGCTGGCCGGCGAGCGCCTGTGCGAGTATTATTTTACGAAGTACGGGGTCGACGTGCGCTCGATCCGCTACCCCGGCATCATCAGCTATAAATCGCCTCCGGGCGGCGGCACCACCGATTACGCCATCGCCATTTTCCATGCGGCGCTGAAGAACCAGACTTACCACTGCTTCCTCGAACCCGAGACCACGCTGCCGATGATCTACATGCCCGACGCGATCCGCGCCACCATCGAACTGATGGACGCGCCCAGCGCGAAGCTCAAGATCCGCTCCTCGTACAACGTCGCCGGGGTGTCGTTCAACCCGCGCGAACTGGCTGCCGAGATCAAGCGCGTGCGCCCCGACTTTGCCATCGCCTATACGCCGGACAGCCGCCAGGCGATCGCCGCCAGCTGGCCGCAAAGCCTGGACGACAGCGCCGCCCGCGAGGACTGGGGCTGGCAGGCGCGCATCGGCACAGCGGCGATGGTGGCCGACATGCTGAAAAATATCGACGTGCGCCAGGCCGCTTGAATCGAAAACGCACAATAAAAACATCGGAGACTTCCCAATCATGGACATGAGCGTATTCGATCTTTTCAAGATCGGCATCGGGCCTTCGAGCTCGCACACGGTGGGTCCGATGGTGGCGGCGCGCCGCTTCCTGGTCGAAGCGGGCGACCTCGAACGGGCCGCCGGCGTCGAGGTGGCCCTGTATGGCTCGCTGGCCCTGACCGGGATCGGCCACGCCACCGACAAGGCGGTCATCCTCGGCCTGATGGGTCAGACGCCGCAAGGGGTCGATCCGGACCGGGTCGACGACATGCTGGCCGAAGTCGAACTCGATGGCCGCATCCGCCTGCTCGGCAGCAGGGAAGTGCCGTTCAGCGCGAAAACGGGCATCGTCTGGCACCGCAATTCATCGCTGCCGGAGCACCCGAACGGCATGCGTTTTACCCTGAAGCTCGAGGACGGCAGCGTCATCGAACGGGTGTTTTATTCGGTCGGTGGCGGTTTTATCCACGCTGCGGGCGAAGCCCAGGCCCGGCAGGGCGCCGGCGCAGGGCGCACCACGCCCTATCCGTTCGACACCATGGAACATCTGCTGGCCCACGGGCGCGCCACCGGCCTGTCGATTCCGCAGATGCTGCGCGAGAACGAGCGCGCCAACATGAGCGACGTCGAACTCGATGCGGGCCTCGATAAAATCTGGCAGGTGATGCGCGACTGTATCGCCCACGGCCTGGTCACCGCCGGCCAGCTGCCGGGCGGCTTGAACGTCAAGCGCCGCGCCGCCAACCTGTGGAAGCAGTCGGAAGAGGCCAAGCACGGCGACAACCGCGCCAACGATCTGCCGCACGACGCCGTGCACCAGGTCAGCCTGTACGCCATGGCCGTCAACGAAGAAAACGCCGCCGGCGGACGGGTGGTCACCGCGCCCACCAATGGCGCCGCCGGTATCATCCCGGCCGTGCTGCGCTACTACGCTGAAGACTGCCGCCCGAGCGACCCGGTGCGCGGGGTGCGCGTTTTTCTGCTGACGTCCGCGGCGATCGGCATGCTCTGCAAGAGGAATGCCTCGATCTCCGGCGCCGAAGTGGGCTGCCAGGGCGAAGTGGGCGTGGCCTGCGCCATGGCCGCCGCCGGCCTGGTGGCGGCGCTGGGCGGCAGCAACGAGCAGATCGAAAACGCCGCCGAAATCGGCATCGAACACCACCTGGGCATGACCTGCGACCCGATCGGCGGCCTGGTGCAGATTCCCTGCATCGAGCGCAACGGCATGGGCGCCATCAAGGCGATCACCGCCGCCTCGCTGGCCCTGAAAGGCGACGGCACCCATTTCGTCAGCCTCGATTCGGTCATCGAAACCATGCGCCAGACCGGCGCCGACATGCAGGTCAAGTACAAGGAAACCTCGCTCGGCGGACTGGCGATCCATGTGGTGACCGTCAATCATGCAGCCTGCTAGGGAGGCGTATCGGGCGCCTGGCGCAGC
>JAQGNM010000126.1 GCA_028291845.1 Massilia sp.
GCCTGTCCCATGTGTGCGATGCCGCAAACTGGGCAGCAGGGGGACTGGCACTCGCTGCCTGTCCCATGTGTGCGATGCCGCAAACTGCGCAGTTAAGTTTGCGGTTTGCATGCATGGGACAGGCACCTCTGGCGCCAGTCCCCCTACTCTCCCTACGGCCCGCTATACTGCGCACTTTAGTTCACCAAAGTCCGCCATGACCGCCTTGCCGCCCTGCCCCGAATGCCAGTCCGCTTTTACCTATGACGACGGCGCCCAGCTGAACTGCCCGGAATGCGGCCATGAATGGCAGGCCGGCGCCCCTGCCGCCGAGGCCGCCGCCGGCCCGCGTATCTACAAGGACGCCAGCGGCGCCATCCTGCAGGACGGCGACAGCGTCACGGTCATCAAGGATTTGAAGCTGAAGGGCTCGGGCGGCACCGTCAAGATGGGCACCAAGGTCAAAAATATCCGCCTGGTCGACAGCGATCACGACATCGACTGCAAGATCGACGGCTTCGGGGCGATGAGCCTGAAGACCATGTACGTCAAAAAGGCATAGCGCTCCGTTAAGGCGGGCTTCGCCAAACAGCTGACAATGACCGCTGTGCCGACCACGGCTCACTTTGCCGCAGGCGGCGCGCTCGCATCGTCCTCGCGGTCATTTTGACGCTGCCGCACAGGCAGCCGCCGCTTGCTTGCTCCATCATCGCGCCCCCAGGTCAACATGGCATGCCGCCCGAGTTGGCGGACGAGTCGCCAGCTTAGCAAAGCCGGCGATGCGGCGACGCCCGCTTCGCCCTGCGCCATGCGGCGACCTCGCGGGCGGCGGCGTCAGCGAACTTAAGCTTATCTGATCCGCATCAACAGCGCGCAAACGAGCGCTGCCGGCCAACGGCTTAGACTGGTTTTGGCAGTGAACGAACAGCGATAGCGGGGTCGGGCATGGCGGCACAACAAGACAGGTCGGTACCCTGCGGGCGCACGCGCCGCACGGCGGGCGCAAACAGCAAGGCGGGGGCGCATGCGGGCGCGGATGCGACCACGGTGCGCTACCGCGCGCCCGAGACGGACAAGTCGCGCTGGGTGCGCCTGGCCGCCTGCATCGTCTGCATGGTCGCCACCGCCAACCTGCAGTACGCCTGGACCTTGTTCGTGCCGGAAATCCAGCACACGTACGGCTGGCCGCGCGCAAAAATCCAGCTGGCGTTCACCATTTTCGTCGTCGTGCAAACCTGGCTGGCGCCGCTGGAAGGCTGGTTCATCGACCGCTTCGGCCCGCGCCCGATCGTCGCCGGCGGCGCAATCCTGATGGGCGCGGCGTGGGTCATCGACGCCTTTTCCACCACCCTGGGCGGCCTGTATTGCGGCGCCGCCGTCGGCGGCGTCGGCGTCGGCGCCATCTACGCCACCTGCATCAACAATGCCTTGCGTTGGTTCCCCGACCGCCGCGGCCTGGCCGTCGGCCTCACTGCCGGCGGCTACGGCGCCGGCTCGGCGCTGACCATCCTGCCGATCGCCGCGATGATCGCCTCGAGCGGCTATCAGCGCACCTTCCTGGTGTTCGGCATCCTGCAGGGCGTGGTCGCCTTTGTCGCCGCCTGGTTCTTGCGCACGCCCAGGGCCGGGGAGATCAACGCCTCGCCGTTGCTGGCGCAAACCACCCGCGACTACACCTTGCGCCAGGCGCTGGCGACCCGCCTGTTCTGGTTGATGTTCATCATGTTCATTCTGGTGGTCACCGGCGGCATGATGGCGGTGGCCCAGCTCGGCGTGATCGCCAGCGACCTGGGCGTCAAGGAATTCAAGGTCGACCTGCATTTCGCCGTGATCGCCTCGTTGCCGCTGGCGCTGATGCTCGACCGCATCATGAACGGCATCTCGCGCCCGCTGTTCGGCTGGATCTCGGACCACATCGGCCGCGAACTCACCATGGTGATCGCATTTACCCTCGAAGGCTGCGGCATCATCGCACTGGGTATTTTCGGCAACGATCCCTATGCTTTTTTACTTTTATCGGGCCTGGTGTTTCTGGCCTGGGGCGAAGTGTATTCGCTGTTTTCGGCGCTGGCTGGCGATGCGTTCGGCACCAGGCATATCGGCAAGATCTACGGCGTGCTGTACACGGCCAAGGGCATCGGCGCCCTGCTGGTGCCGCTTGGCAATTTGATGATGGAAGCCACCGGCACCTGGACCATCGTGCTGTTCACCGTGGCGCTGATGGACCTGGCCGCCGCCGCCCTGGCGATCGTGCTGTTGCGCCCGGTGCTGGCGCGCCACGTGGCGTTGTCGCGGCGGCTGTTCGAGAAGGAATCGCTGCTGCGCCACGAGGCCGCGGGCGCGCCTGGCTAGCCGGCTGGCAGCGGCTCAGGCGGCCGGCCGCGGCGGAATATTCATGCCCTTGATTACGGCCGGGCGCGCCAGGAAGGCATCGACCACCCGTTTGACTTCGGGGAAATCGGCATACCCCACCAGCTCGCCCGCCCCATAAAAGCCGACCAGGTTGGCAACCCACGGGAAGGTGGCGATGTCGGCGATGCTGTACTCGTCACCGAGCAGCCATTGCTTGCCGGCCAGGTGCTTGTTCAACACGCCGAGCAGGCGCTTACTTTCGCCCACGTAGCGCTCGAGCGGGCGCTTGTCCTCGTAGTCCTTGCCGGCGAATTTATGGAAAAAGCCGAGCTGGCCGAACATCGGGCCGATCCCGCCCATCTGGAACATCAGCCACTGGATGGCGTGGTAGCGCCCGGCCGCGTCGCGCGGCAGCAGCTGGCCGCTTTTTTCAGCCAGGTACAGCAGGATCGCGCCCGATTCGAACAGCGCCAGCGGCTTGCCGTCAGGACCGGCCGGATCGATGATCGCGGGAATCTTGTTGTTCGGATTGAGCGAGACGAACTCCGGGCTCAATTGATCGTTGCTGGCAAAGTTGACCAGGTGCGGCTCGTAGGCCAGGCCGGTTTCTTCCAGCATGATCGAGACCTTGACGCCGTTCGGCGTCGGCAGCGAGTACAGCTGGATGCGCTCGGGGTGGCTGGCGGGCCATTTGGCGTGAATCGGAAAGTCGGACAGGACAGTGAAAGACGGGGTGGCGCTCATGGTGGTTTCCTTGACAACGTGGGTGAGCGATTATGACGCAGTTGCAGCACGCCTGCCGGGCACCACCGATTCGCGCTTACTTATGCACGATTGTGCATAATGCACCTCGGCGCCGGGCGATACAGCAGGCTGGCGCGCACGCCGGCGTCGAGGATAATTTCAGTGCAAAGTCTGCTTAAAATTTGGGCGTCCCGATACGGCAGACGGATTGCTGGGGATGAGACATGCGACGTGCTGCTTTTATCCACAGAATCTGTGGGTAAGCTTCAATAATATCAATGTTGATCATAAAACCATGAAAGCATACTAAACCAGCCCGGCGGCGGTGGCCGGCGGGCTGTCTGTCTGCTAACACGACCTTCTTTGTTGATACTTACTTCTTGGCGGCAAAGGCCTTCTTGAGCTGGTCGGCGGCCATCATCTCGGCATCTTTTGCCAGCGGGACCACGGCGCCCATGCCGAAGAATTCATGGGTCACGCCCTTGTACTCTTTATAGGTCACGCTCACGCCGTCCTTGCGCAGCTTGTCGGCGTAGGCGACGCCTTCCGACAGCAGCGGATCGATCTCGGCGGCGATGATGGTTGCCGGAGGCAAGCCTTTGAGCGAGGTCGCCTTGATCGGCAGCGCGTACGGGCTGGCCGGGTCGGCGCCGTAGTGCTTGAAGAACCACGACATCATCGGCTTGTTGAGTGGCTTGGCGTTGGCGTTGGTGACATAGGACGGACGCGTCATGTCGTCGCTGACCACCGGATAGACCAGCAGCTGGTGCAAAGGCATCTTCGCTTTCTTGTCGCGCGCCATCATCGACACCACGGTGGCCAGGTTGCCGCCGGCGCTTTCGCCGCCGACCGCGACGCGCATCGGATCGCCATTGATCTCCTTCGCGTGTTCCAGGGTCCACAGATAGGCGGCATAGGCGTCATCCGGTGCTGCCGGGAACTTGTTCTCCGGCGCGCGGTGGTAGTCGACCGACACCATGATCGCATTGGCCATCTTGGCCAGCGCGCGCGGCGACGCTTCATACACCTTGGTGTCGGCGATCACAAAGCCGCCACCGTGGTAATACACCATCACCGGGAACGGACCCTTGCCCTCGGGGGTGAACACGTGAATCGGGAAATTACCCTTGGGACCGGCAATGCTCATTTCCTTGACCGTCACGCCCGCTTCAGGGGCGGTGCTCTTGCCCATGTCGGTCAATACTTTTTTGACGGCGTCGGCCGGCGTCGGCTGCTTGCGCGCTTCTTCCGGGGTCAGGGTTTCGATCGGCTTGCCGCCCAGGCTGGCCAGGGCGTCGAGTACCTTTTGCATGTGCGGTTCGGCTTTCGGCGGCGTCGGCGTGGGGGCGTCGGCCGCTTGCGCCAGCGAAGCGACCAGGGTGGCCACGGCAACGGCGGCGATTGTTTTGGTGACGGTCATTGTTTTCCTTTAATTATTAAATCGACTATTAAGTCAGGCAACAATAACCTTCTTGCCACGCTATCACTGTTAGGTAAACCGCATATGGATGAACTCGCTACTTTGCCGCCAGTTCATTCGTTAATTGAACATATCAGGCGTGCGCCGATACGGTTTCACAGCGCTTGATGGGCGAATCAAAACTAGTGTTGCGCGGCGGCAGCAATTGTTAAACATTGCTTGCCGTGCAGAAAGAGCCACGTTACATTCATACGCAGCGCGCATCATCGGCGCGCCGAATGCTGTTGGCCCGGCCCGATTGTGCCGAGCCGATCGTTTTTCACCGCACGCATGCGAGGCTCACGTTTACATGGATGACTGTTGCTGGCACCGTCCACGACTGCCCCGGCGCCTGGCCGCGCTGTGGCTTGCCACCGTTTTGACGGCAGGCGACGCCGCCGCGGCCGCAGACGCAGCGGCGGCTACAAATGCTGGCGACAGCGCCCCGCAGCCGCTGGCGGCGCGCATCGCCGCGCTCGGCGAACAGGGCCGCTTCGCCCCGCAAGCGGCACTGGCCGAATTACGCACACTCGAGCACGCCGCACGCGCGGCGCCGCTGGCGGTCAAGGCCGATTTCTTGTTTCATTTGAGCCAGGTCGAACGGGGCGTCGGCGACACGGCGCAGGCGTCCGCCGTGGCCGACGAATTGATCGCCATTGCCAGTGCCGCCAAGGACCAGCGGGCGCTCGCCCGCGGCATGCTCAGCAAAGCCGCCACCCTGTCGGAACTGAAACTGCTGAAAGACTCGCATGCGCTGCTGTGGCAGGCTGAAACGCTGGCGCAAGCCGGCGCCGACATCGGCCTGCGGGTCGACGCCGGCGTCGCCGCCGGCCAGGCCCATGCCGAAGAAGGCGATTTTCCGGCGGCGTTGGCATGCATCGAAGGCGCCGCCAGCCTGGCCCGCCAGAGCGGCGATGCGATCGGCCAGATCGTCGCCTTGAACGCGCTGGCGCGGCTATACGGCCAGATCAAGGAATACGACAAGGGCTTTGCCACCCTCGACGAAGCCTATGCGATCGCCGACCGCGCCGGCGTGCCGGGCCACGTCGCCCTGCTGAAAAACAGCGAATACGGCCTGGCCATCGATACCGGCCAGCGCCGCCGCGCCGGCGCCGCCCTGCGCGCCGGCCTCGAACTCGAACGCAAGATCGGCGCTGTCCCGCTGGTGGCCAACAGCCTGATCAACCTGAGCGACCTGGCCCTGAAAGAGAGACAGTACGCCAGTGCCGCCCGCTACGCGCATGACGCCCTGGCGGCCGCCACGGAACTGGGCAGCAAGCACCGGGCGGCGGTGGCCCGTTTCAATCTCGGCGCCGCCCTGCTCGGGCAGGGGCAATTGGTTGAAGGCAAAAAGAACATCGATGCGGCGCTGGTCGCCTTCGACGCCGATGGCGACATCCCGGCCCTGCAGTCGGCCTGGAAAGAATACGGCGACGCCCTCGAGGCGGCCGGCGACGCGCCGGCCGCGCTGGCCGCGTATCACCGCGAGCGGACGCTGTCGGACGCGCTGTTCAAAAAACAGCGCCAGGAAGCCATCTGGCATCTGGAAGAAAAATTCGGCGCCGAAAAGAAGGCCCGGCAAATCGACAAGCTGTACCAGGAAAATGCCCTGAAGTCGGCGCAAATCCACAACAGCCGCCTGCAGCAGAAAGTCTGGTGGCTGCTGGCGGCCCTGCTCACGCTCGGGGCCATCACCACCGGCTACCTGTACCGCAATGTGCGCGCTGCAAACGCCTACCTGAAACGCAAAAACATCGAGCTGAAGCACCAGAGCAGCCACGATCCGCTGACGGCGCTGTACAACCGCCGCTATTTTCAGGACGCCATGGCGGCGCGCGCCGACGACGTTGCCGACGCGCCGGCGCATGCCGACAGCGGCGCCCTGTTCCTGATCGACGTCGACCATTTCAAGCACGTCAACGATGCCCACGGCCACGGCGTCGGCGACCAGGTCTTGATCATGATCGCCGGCCAGTTGCGCGAGATCCTGCGCGAGACCGACATGATCGTACGCTGGGGCGGCGAGGAGTTCCTGGCCTGGCTGCCCGACCTCAAGCGCAGCCGCCTCAACGAAGTGGCGGCGCGCCTGCTGGCCGGTATCTCCTCCCGGCCGCTGATTCACCAGGGCGCGGCCATTCCGGTGACGGTGTCGATCGGTTACGCGCCCTTCCCGATGAGCTTGCCCGATACGCAAGGCGGCGCCGCCATCGGCTGGGAACACACCTTGCACCTGGTCGACATGGCCTTGTACATGGCCAAAAGCCACGGCCGCAACCGCGCTTACGGCCTGGCGTCGATCGCCGGCCTCGACGACGCCGACCTGGCCGCGCTCGACCGCGGCCTCGAGCAAGCCTGGCGCGACGGCGCGGTCGACATGGCGGTGGTGGTGGGCCGATAAAGCGCGCCCTGGTGCGGCCGGCGCCGCGTTTCACTGGTCTTGCCGACAAGGACGCTGCAGGTCGAAGCGGCTGATCCGGTCCGGCCACATCTCGACAATCGACGCCAGCCCGCGCGCGCTGCGCCATCGTGAGACGCGCCCAGGATGAACGCTGAACTGCGCGCTACCGCGTGATCGAGACGTGGTTTATTTCATCTAGTCATTATTTCTGCGACAGGCAATGCGCTGCGCGCCGAACCAACGTACACCAGCGATTCGTCTATACTGGAACAGTTCTAAATTCAACAATTAAACGGCGCATGGTTAGCATGCACTGAAGCAATTTTATCGGCACTTCACCGCACATGAACCGCACCGCATGAATACTGTAAGCACCCCCCCGCGCCCGCCGGCGATTCGCATGTCGACCGGCATTGCCGGACTCGACGACATCCTGTGCGGCGGCCTGACCGCCCAGCGCGTCTACCTGGTGGAGGGTTCGCCCGGCACCGGCAAGACCACCCTGGGCCTGCAGTTTCTGCTCAACGGCATCGAGCGCGGCGAGTCGGGGCTGTACATCACCCTGTCGGAAACGGCGGACGAGCTCGACGCCGTCGCCCACAGCCACGGCTGGACCACCGATCAACTGCACGTGTTCGAACTGGCCACCGACGACGCTCTCGATCCGGAGTCGCAGCAGTCGGTGTTCCACCCGTCCGAAGTGGAGCTGGGCGAAACCACCCAGAGCGTAATGGACATTGTCGACCGCATCAAGCCGGCGCGGGTGGTGTTCGACAGCCTGTCGGAGATGCGCCTGCTGGCGCAAAATCCACTGCGCTACCGCCGCCAGATCCTGGCCTTGAAACAGTTTTTCGCCTCGCGCCAGTGCACCGTATTGTTGTTGGACGACAAGTCGAACCTGGCCGACCAGCATTTGCACAGCATCGCCCACGGCGTCCTCAGCCTCGAGCAGGCCGCCCAGGAGTTCGGCAAGGAACGGCGCCGCTGCATCGTCATCAAAATGCGTGGCATTAAATTTCGCGGCGGTTTCCACGACTACATCCTGGAAACCGGCGGCATCCGCATGTTCCCGCGGCTGGTGGCCAACGAGCATGTCGGCGAATTCGTCGCCCGCGTCAGCGCCACCGGCTCGACCGGCCTCGACACCCTGCTGGGCGGCGGCCTGACCGCCGGCACCAACACCCTGATCGCCGGCCCGTCCGGCATCGGCAAGACCAGCATGACGGTGCGCTGCGTGCTGACCGCCCTCGAACGGGGCGAACACGCGGCGTTCTACCTGTTCGACGAGGGCCTGGGCACCTTCCACATGCGCGCCCAGGCGCTCGGCATGGACCTCAAGCCCTATATCGACAACGGCCAGCTGAGTATTTTCCATATCGACCCGGCCGAACTGTCGCCTGGCGAATTCGCCCAAAAGCTGCGCGACGCAGTGGAATTGAAAAATGTCACTTTTCTCGTCATCGACAGCCTCAATGCCTACCTGCAGGCGATGCCCGGCGAGCAGTATCTGATCTTGCAGATGCATGAACTGCTGTCCTATCTGAACCAGAAAGGCGTGACCACCATGATGGTGCTGGGCCAGCATGGCCTGATCGGCGAAGTGCGCTCGGACATCGACCTCAGCTACCTGTCCGACAGCACGGTGCTGCTGCGCTTTTTCGAATCGAACGGCCGCCTGCGGCGCGCCATCACGATCATGAAAAACCGCACCTCCGACCACGCCATGTCGATTCATGAACTGCAACTCGGCCCGGAAGGCTTGATGATCGGCGAACCGCTGCTCGGCTTCGAAGGCGTGCTCAGCGGCCTGCCCACCTACCGCGGTTCGACGCCGATGATGGGCGGGCCGGCCGCCGCTGGACAAACCAGTGATCAGCACTAAGGACGAAGAACGCATCCTGATCCTGTCGCCGTGGGGCCGCGACGGTGAAGTCATGCGCGCGGCCCTGCAGCGCGAAGGTTTTAATTGCGACCTGCTGGCCGACTTCGACACCCTGGCCCTGCGCATCCGCGCCGGCGCCGGCGCCGCCCTGGTCACCGAGGAAGCCTTGCACCAGGTCGACCTGCGCGCCCTCGGCACCTTTCTGGCCGAGCAGGAATCCTGGTCCGACTTCCCCTTCGTGGTGCTGGTGTCCAAGCGCGTCTCGCACGACAGTTTGCCGGCCAGAAACGCCCTGAGCGAACTGGGCAACGTAATCCTGCTGGAGCGCCCCCTCAATGCGCGCACCCTGCACAGCGCGATGGCCTCGGTGATGCGCGGCCGCCGCCGCCAGTACCAGGCGCGCGATGTCCTGGCCGACCGCACCCGCACCGCCGAACGGCTCAGCCGCAGCCAGGCCGAGCTGATGCGCCTGAACGAGACGCTGGAAGCGCACATTTCGTCGCGCACGCGCGAACTGGCGCAGGCCAACGACCGCCTCACCAATGAAATGTTCGAGCGTGAACGGGTGCAGCAAGCCATGGTGCAGCTGCAAAAAATGGAGGCGGTCGGCCGCCTCACCGGCGGCATCGCCCACGATTTCAACAACCTGCTCAATGTGGTGCAGGGCAGCATGGATCTGATCCTGATGTTGTCGAGCGACGAAGGCGCCAGGCGCCGCGCCGAAGTGGCGCGCCGCGCCTGCGAACGGGGCGCCAAGCTGACCAGCCAGTTGCTGGCGTTTTCACGCAACCAGACCCTCAATTTGCGCCCGGTCGGAGTGGCGGCGATTTTCGACGGCGTGCGCGAGTTGGTGGCGGCTTCGCTCGGCTCGCGGGTGGCGGTGTCGTTCAAGGTGGAGCCGACCGCGCGCCACGTCTTCGCCGACGCCAACCAGATGGAAATGGCGCTGCTCAACCTGGCCATCAATGCCCGCGACGCCATGCCCGAGGGCGGCCAGTTGCGCTTCTCGGCCAGCGTCACGGCCCCGCCGGCGGGCCTGTTGCGCGCCGGCGAATACGTGCGCTTTGCCGTCACCGACACCGGCACCGGTATGACGGCCGAAGTGGCAAGCCGCGTGTTCGAACCGTTTTTCACCACCAAGGAAGTCGGCCAGGGCACCGGTCTCGGCTTGTCGCAGGTGTACGGCATGGCCGTGCAATCGGGCGGCGCTGCCCGCGTGGTGAGCGAGCCGGGCCAGGGCGCCACCGTCGAAATCTGGCTGCCGTGCGCCCACGCGCCGGAACAGGCCGACCGCGCCGATGATGCCCTGGCGTCGCGCCCGCACGCCGGCGCCCGCCTGCTGCTGGTGGAAGACGACGATTCGGTGCGCCAGCTGATGGCCGAGTCGCTCGAAGCGATCGGCTACACCGTCACCCAGGCCGCCGACGGCGAGAGCGCCCTGATCATGTTGCGCCAGGCGCGCCCGGACTTGCTGATCACCGATTACCTGATGCCGGGCATGACCGGTGCGGAATTGATGCAGAAGGTGCGCGTCCAGGCGCCGGATCTGCCGATGATCATCGCCACCGGATATGCCGATATGAAAGCGATCGAAGAAGTGATCGGCGAGAATCAGCTTTTAAGAAAGCCGTTTCCCCTGGCGGAGCTGGCGGCGACGGTGGCGCGGGCGCTGGAAACAGAGGCCCATTAGGCTGGCAGCCGCCGGTAAGGTAAAGACAAGGTAAAAACAGGGTAAAAACGATCCTGCTGAACGCGCATGGGACAGCCTCGCCGGGTGGCTGTCCCGTTTTGTTATCTGAGGCAAAATCAAGGCTGACCGCACACAACGCACGCGCCTGTTTGCGCAACGCATAGTTATGCTATAAGTGTCCCCAGTCCACCTCTAGTCTGTTTATTTTGAAACGTCTTACGCCCATCGCCGTCATTGCCGCTACTTGCGTCTTAGCACTGCTGTACTTCGGCCGCGATGTGTTGCAGCCGATCGCCCTCGCTTCCATCCTCAGCCTGATGATCGCGCCGCTGGTACGGCAGTTGCGCCGGCGTGGCCGTCTGGGACAGATGCCGGCGACCCTGGTGGCCGTCGTCATCGCCGCCAGCACCGTCGCCGCCATCGGCACCGTGCTGGCGTTCCAGCTGGCGGCGGTGGCGGGCGACTTGCCGAAGTACCGCGCCGCCATCCGCTACAAGATCGAAAAAGTGCGCGAAGTGACCGAACGTCCGTTCGCCCGGCTGGAAGCGGAACTGAACTCGGTGTCGCCGGCCGTCCCGGCCGGCCCGCCGGCGGCCACCGCCGTCACCAGGAAAGGCCAGCCGCAGCTGGTCGTCAACCCGTCGCAACCGCTGCCGGTTGAAATCCGCGCGCCCAAGGTGACCACCAAGGATGCCATCATGCGCGTGGTGGCCTACGCCTGGGGTCCGGTGGGCGAGGCCGGCATCGTGCTGGTGCTGCTGATATTCATTTTGCTGGAACACGATTCGCTGCGCGACCGCCTGGTCATGTTCGCCGGCCAGTCCGAACGGCGCCGCACCATCAAGGCGCTGTCGGACGCCACTGCCGGCATTTCGCGCTTTTTCTTTTCGCAACTGGTGGTCAACGTCACCTTCGGCACCGTGCTGGGCGTGGGCCTGTGGATCGCCGGCATTCCGCACGCCGCCGTGTTCGGCGCTCTGGCGGCCATGCTGCGCTTCGTGCCCTACCTGGGGGTGATGATTGCCGCCGCCGCCATGACCTTGTTTGTCGCCGCCATCGACCCGGGCTGGCAGCTGGCGGTATCGTGCCTGACGATGTTCCTGGTGATCGAGGTGGTGGTGGCCCACATCGTCGAGCCGAAGGTGTACGGCCGCAGCGCCGGCATGTCGCCGCTGGCGATCATCATCTCGGCGCTGTTCTGGGCCGCCATCTGGGGCCCGATCGGCCTGCTGCTGTCGACCCCGCTCACCTTGTGCCTGGTGGTGGCCGGCCGCCACGTGCGTTCGCTGGAAACCTTCTCGACCCTGCTTGGCCACGCCACCAGCATGAGCGCTGCCGAACGCATCTACCAGCGCTTCCTGCTGGGCGACACCCGCGCCATCATCGCCGATGCCCGCACCTACCTGCGCCGCTCCAGCTTTGCGCGCTATTGCGATCAGATCTTGCTGCCCGGCCTGGTGCTGGCGGTCAGCGACCATGAACTGGGCCAGACCGACGAGGCGCAGGAAAAACGCGTGCGCGCCACCATCGCCGAAGTGGCGGCCACCCTCACCCCCATCTCGAACGCGCCGAACCGCCGCGCGCGCCGCCGCGACGTCTCGCTGCTCGACGCCAACGTCGGCGCCCACCTGCGCCAGATGCGCGAAGCGCGGCTGGGCCGCTGGCAGGGTTCGCTCGACGTCGCCGATCACTCGGTGGTGCTGTGCGTGGGCTTGCCCTCGGAACGCGACGACCTGCTCACCGAACTGCTGGTGCGCTCGCTGCGCGAAGTCGGCGTCGACGCCCGCAGCGTGACTGCCACCGTCGAGCGCGACGTCCCCGACAACCGCCGTCCCGACCTGGTGTCGACCATCTTCCTGGCCTACCCCGCCGCCGAAGCCCTGGAGCAATGGCTGGTGGCGGCGCGCGAAATGCGCACCAATTTGCCGCACGCGCTGCTGGCCACCATCCGCCTGCCGTTCGACGAGGACACCCCCCACCAGGCTATCGTCGATACCCAGGTCGACATGGTGCTGCGCTCCTTCGAAGAGGGCCTGGCCTTCGTGCTGCCCGACGAAAAGGCGAGAAAGCGCGGCATTGCGCCGTATTCGATGGCGGCAGCTGCCTGATATCCGCCATGCCAATGGCTGCCTGCAACGCGATTTGCTATCCTGATTCACGCTCCTCTGATTAAAGTTGCCCTTCGATGCGAATTTTGTTTTCTTCATTCGTGTTGCTGCTGCCCTTGCTGGCGCCGTCGGTAGCGCGCGCGGTGCAGCCAACGCCAGCGCAAGCATCAGCACATGTATCAGCGCATGTATCAGCGTCCGCAGCCACGCCCGCAGTCACGCCGGCAGCCAAGCTGCCAGCCACGCCGGCGGGCGCCACTCGCGCCGCGTCCGCCAGCGATGGCGCCGCCGCTGCCTCCGCCGCCAGCATCGCCGCCGGCCAGCGGGTATTCGCCCTTTGCGCCTCCTGCCACCAGATCGGCGGCCGCGTCGGCGCCGCCTTCGGTCCGCAATTGACGGGTATCGTTGGCCGCCCTGCCGCCGCCACGACCGATTTCAAGTATTCGCCCGCCATGAAAGCGTCGCACCTGGTGTGGACCGAGCAAAACCTGGCCGCCTTTATCCGCGATCCGAAAAAAGTCGTCCCTGGCACCAGCATGCGCTTCTGGGGCTTGAGCGACGAGCGCCAGATTGCCGACCTGCTGGCGTACCTGCGCTCGGTGAAATAAGCCGCCGGCGGGCTGGCAAGCGTGAAGCGTGGCGTCGATCCCGGCCAAGGCCGCGCAGCCCGCCTGCCCGGGCGCCGCGGGCGCTGCGTCATCCGGTGAGCGTCATCCGGTGAGCGTCACCCGGTGAGCGTCACCCGGTGATCTTCTCCCAGCCGTGGCGCACCGCGGCTTTGAAGTCATCCCAGAGCGATCCCGGATTGCGCTTCTCCCAATCGCTGCGCAAGCTCGGTTCGACATCGTTCCAGGCCCGGCCCCGGTAACTGTCCTGCCCCGCCATGCCCAGGCCATAGCTGTACGCCGGCAGATAATCGTCGTAGCTGCGGCCACTGCCGCTGTAGTTGCTGGCGTAATGCTGGCGGAAATAATTGTCGCTGTCGCTGCTCGATGTGGCCGAAGGGGGGAGCTGTTCGACCTCGACTTCGGTGCGCAGCAAGGTTTCGGCGATTTTCTGGTCGTGCTCGCTGACCTGTTTGGCGACCACGACTTCCTCGACCACCCGCGCAGTTTTTTCGACCACCGCTTCTTCCGCCGTTTCACGCACTTCGATGGATTTTTCCTGGAAGTTGCTCAGATCGGCCAGATTGGCCGCTGCCGGCTGGTCGACCGGGCGCCGCTCGACGCTGACATGTTCTTCGCGCAGGCTGACCGTTTCCGACACCGGCGTCTCACGCAGGCGCTGGAAGATGCGCAAGCCGCCGCGCTGCACCGCTCGTTTGCCCACTTTCAAGGACTCTTCGATCACCGGCAGCACCGTCCCTTCGGCAGCGCGCTGTTGTGACCCAGCCTGCCCGCCCTGCACGTTGCCCTGTGGATTGTCTGTCGCCGACTGCGCCGACATTCCCGCGGATTGTTGCGAACCCGCTTGCTGCATCGGCATGCTGGCCGTCACCCCGGCGCCGCCCTTGAGGAATTGCCCGTCCGACTCTTCATCGATATCGACCGGTCCGTACCGCTCGACGATATCGGCGGCGCGCTCGATTTCTCTTTCTTCCGTGGCCGCCACCGTCAGCACATGCTGGCCGCGCGCCACCGCCGCGCTGTATGGCGCCGAATATTTGCTGTCCTCCGTGCCGAACAGCTCGGAAAAAAAGTGGCGGATACCGGCGCCGAACGAGTGGCTGCCCGGGTCGCCGCTGGCGCCAGCCTGCGCGCCTGTGCCTGTACCTGTGCCGCCGCCGGCCGCACCGTCCTGGCGTATCTCGGCGCTGGAGAACCCGGCTGCCCGCAATTCATCCTTGGCCAACTGGGCGTCGGCATGGTTATCGAACACTGCGATCAATGTGTGTTGCATGGTGAGCCTCCAAATGTCATGGCAATCGGTCGACGGCTGGGGAGCCGCTGTCTTCGCTGTCTTCGCTATGTTTACAAGTTCATCGATATGGCTGCGAGCTGCTTCCTCCGTCAATGCAGCGGCACCGGCGCCGGCGTCGGCATCGTCGAAGCGCTCCACCAGCGCTTGCTCCGATTTGAGCGCCACGTTTTCCACATGGCGCTGTTGCCGCGTGGTTTTGCTGATGCGCAGCTCTTCCTTGATGCGCACCCGCCGCTCGATCACCAGCACCTCCTCGAGCACCGGCACCACCAGCGTGTCGCCCTCGTAGCGCGTGACCGGCGCCTGATCGGCGGCGACCACGCGATCGACCGCCACCCGCTCCACCGCCACGTCTTCCTGGCGCAGCAATTGGTCGACCTGTTCGATGCGTTCGCTGACGGAAGTGCGCACGCGCACGCCGCGGCCGGTGTCGCGCTGGCGCACACCGACGTGCAGCTGCTCCTGCACCAGGGGGATGGTAATTGCCTCATCGGCATCGGGACGCGCTGGCTGCGACATCTGACATCCTCCGATCTTCCTCAATTCCAAGGTTGCGCTCATGGCGAAGTGCGCGGCTTGCGACACCGGCAGTCAGACAATCGTAGCGGGGTCGGCCAGCGCACACGTTCGGAAAACGGTGAAAATTTTTGTAGGATTTCGACCAATTCTCAAAAAATGTCTTTCGAAAAACTGCGCCCGCCACCGCCCTGTTTCAGCAAGCCCCGTTCTGCTACCATGGAACCATTCCCAGCCACAGCGAGCCGCCAGATGCATATCCGCCCCGACGACCTGACGGACCCCGCCATCCACGCCCTGCTGGAAGAACACCTGCAAGACATGCATGCGCTGTCGCCGCGCGAGAGCGTGCATGCGCTCGACCTGGAACGCCTGCGCCATCGGTCGATCAGCTTCTGGTCGGCCTGGGACGGCGCCACCCTGCTCGGCTGCGCGGCCCTGCGCGAACTCGACGCCGGCCATGGCGAAATCAAATCGATGCGCACCCCGGATGCGCAGCGCCGGCGCGGCGCCGGCAAGGCCCTGCTGGCCCACATCATCGACGAGGCGGGGCGGCGCGGCTACCGGCGCCTGAGCCTGGAGACCGGTTCGCAAGATGGATTCAAGCCGGCGCAAACCCTGTACGCCCAGGCCGGCTTTGCCGTCTGCGGGCCGTTCGGCGACTACCGCGAAGACCCGAACAGCGTGTTCATGACGCGCGCACTGCCGGCGTAAGCCGCGCTCGCCATGGGCGCGAGAGGAGTAGACCGTTTGGGTTAGTGCCATCCGGCAACTATGCATTTACCATGCGGGAACTCGTGTATCGCTTTACGCGCACCGTTGAATTTTTTCCGGGCCCCATCCCTGCCTGATGACACCGCCGCGGCGCACATGCCCGATGCATCATCCAACCAGGGAGTCCCATGAATCACTTGCAACGCCTCAAGATCGGCCCGCGCCTGTTTCTCGCCTTCGGCGTGCTCGCCGTGTTCATGCTTGCCATCAGCCTGTTCGCCATCATCCGCATGGGCGACATCGCCCGCGCGGTCGAGTTCCAGAACGACGTCCGCACGCACAAGCTCGAACCGCTGTACGCGGCGCGCGAAGCGCTTGACCAGACCGGCCTGTCGGCGCGCAACGCGCTGGCGATCGCCGACCTGGCCGAAGCGACCAGGGAACTCGACAAGCTCGACGCCTTCAAGGCCGACTATCTACGCGAACTGCAGAAGGCGGCGCCGTACTTCAAGGATGACCGCCAGTACGCCATCGTCGACGCCACCATGAAGAAGATGGCCAATGAACTGAACCGCGTACGCCCGCTGCGCACCAATGGCACGACAGCGGAGCTGGCCGCCTTCATCGCCAATGAATGCCGTCCGCTGCGGACCCAGGTGACCGCCGAGATCGATACCCTGCTGAAAAGCGTGCAGCAGGATGTCGACAGGGCCAGCGCCACCGCCGACCGCGTGTTCGGCGCCGCCAAGACCTGGATCGTCGCCGTCGGCGCCGCCGTGTTCGGCGTGACGATGCTGCTCGGCTACCTGATCACCGTATCGATCACCCGCCCCCTGCAGCAGGCGGTGAGCCTGGCTGAAACGGTGGCCGCCGGCGACCTCACCGCCAAAGTCGCCAGCGGCGCCGGCGACGAAGTGGGCCAGCTGCAGAACGCCATGCAGCGCATGGTCGCGAGCCTGTTCGGCATCATCGGCGACGTGCGCAGCGGCACCGAGGCGATCCATACCGGCGCCACCGAAATCAGCGCCGGCAACCGCGATTTGTCGCAGCGTACCGAGCAGCAGGCGGTATCGCTCGAGCGCACCGCCCGCTCGATGAGCGAGCTGACCAGCACTGTCAAGCAAAATGCGCAAAACGCCCGTGAGGCCAATACGCTGGCGGTGACGGCGTCGGCAGTGGCCACCCGCGGCGGCGACCTGGTCTCGCGCGTGGTGGTGACGATGGATTCGATCAACGCCTCATCGAAAAAGATCGTCGACATCATCGGCGTGATCGACGCCATCGCCTTCCAGACCAACATCCTGGCGCTCAACGCGGCGGTGGAAGCGGCGCGCGCCGGCGAACAGGGCCGCGGCTTCGCCGTGGTGGCCTCGGAAGTGCGCAACCTGGCGCAGCGCTCGGCCGCCGCGGCCAAGGAAATCGCCGCCTTGATCGGCGACTCGGTGGCCAAGGTGCACAGCGGCGGCGAGCTGGTAGCGCATGCCGGCAGCACCATGGACGAGATCGTCTCCAGCGTGCGCAAGGTCACCGACATCATGGGCGAGATCATGGCCGCCAGCCAGAACCAGAGCACCGACATCGAAGAGGTCAACGCCGCGGTCGGCCTGATGGACAGCGTCACCCAGCAGAATGCCGCGCTGGTGGAACAGGCGGCGGCGGCGTCGCAGTCGATGCAGGATCAGGCCGAACACCTGACGGCGGCGGTCAATGCGTTTAAATTGGAGCGTGGCGTGGGCCGCAGGTTGGCGCTGGCCGCGTAGCGCCGGGGACTGGCACGCGCGCGGCGGCGTAAGTTTTGCCAACCAGCTCGAAATGCGCGGTGCCTGTCCCCATTTTGATTTGCCTCAACGTCAAAATGGGGACAGGCACCGCGCACTCGGCGGCATATGCAAGTTCATAAGCCGCCGCGCGCGTGCCAGTCCCCGTTACTTATCTCTTCCCCAGCAATTCACGGATCCGTTGGGCCAGTTGGGCCTGCTGATACGGCTTGCTCAGCAGCTGCACCCCCTCTCCCAGGCGGCCGTCGACGATCAGGGCGTTGCGCGTATAGCCGGACGTGAACAGTACTTTCAGCTGCGGCAGCAATGCCACCGCCTTGTGCGCCAGCTCGGTGCTGCTCACCGGCCCCGGCATCACCACGTGGGTAAACAGCAAGTCGATGCGGCTGCCGGCGCCGGC
>JAQGNM010000130.1 GCA_028291845.1 Massilia sp.
CGACGCGTTCGAGTTGCACCCTGGCCTCGTGAAGGAGCTTGTTCTCCTCATTCCGGTTCAGCCGCAGCATGCTTGGGACGAAGCCGCCCTGCTTGCTGAAATCGCCGCGCAGATGGGCACCGAGGGCGACGTTTTCCAGTACGCTCATGCCGGGCAACAGTTGGACGTGCTGAAAGCTGCGCGCAATGCCGGCGGCGGCGATGGCGCGCGAGGAGGCGCCGGCGATCGGCTTGCCCAGGTAGCGTACCGTCCCCGCGCTCAAGCCGATCTCGCCCGTGATCAGATTGAAGGTGGTCGACTTGCCGGCGCCATTCGGCCCGATCAGGCCGACGATGTCGCCGGCATGGAGCGTGAAGCTGACGTCGTTCACCGCCACCAGTCCACCGAACTGCTTGCGCGCGCAATCGACTTCAAGTATCAGTTCGCCCTTGCCCGGCTTGCCGCGCTGTGGCAGCGGCATTGCGTGCGGCAGGGCACGCGCCGATCGTGACGGTCCGATACGGCGCGCCAGCAAGGGCCACAGGCCTTCGCGGGCGTAGTGCAGCAACAGAATCATCAGGACACCGAAGACGATGATATCGACGCTGGCGGATGTGCCGAACAGCCTGGGCAAGCCGTCTTGCAGGAATTCCTTCAGCAGGGTGTAGAAGCCGGCGCCGATCACGGCGCCCCACCAATTGCCGACGCCGCCGATGACGGCCATGAACAGGTATTCGATACCGTTGCCGACGCTGAACGGCGTCGGATTCACGGCGCGCTGGAGGTGTGCGTACAGCCAGCCCGAGAGGCTGGCCAGCAAGGCGGCGTAGACGAACATCACGACTTTCATGCGGTGCGTATCGACGCCCATGGCCTCGGCCATGCTCGCCCCGCCCTTGACCGCACGCATCGCACGTCCGGGCCTGGAGTCCAGCAGGTTGCGCAAGGCCAGCATCGCCAGCAACAGCGCCGCCCAGATCAGATAGAACATCTCACCTTGCGAGTCGAGCACCACACCGGCGATGGCGATCGCTGGAATATTGTTGATGCCGTCGTATTTGCCAAGAAATTCGAAATTCCCGAACAGGTAGTACAGGGCGATGCTCCAGGCGATCGTTCCCAAGGGCAGATAGTGGCCGGACAGCCTTACCGAAATCAGGCCGATCAGGTAAGCGCTGGCGCCCGTCAGCGCCAGGCCCGCGAGCAGGCCGATCCACGGCGAGAGCGCGAACCGGGTGCACAGGTAAGCGCTGGTATAGGCACCCAGTCCGACGAACGCGGCCTGGCCGAACGAAGTCATGCCTCCCACGCCCGTCAGCAGTACCAGGCCGAGCGCCACGATGGCGGCAAGACCGATATAGTTTCCCAACGTAAGCCAGTAGGGCGGCAGCGGCGCAACCGGGACGAGTGCCAGCAGCAGCAGACCGAAGACGTACCATTTCTTTTGCAACATGATCGCTCCTTAATGATCGCTATCGGAATGCGGACTGACGAGCGAGCGCCAGATCAGGATGGGAATGATCAGGGTGAACACGATGACCTCCTTGAACGCACTGGCCCAGAATGAGGAGAAGCTGTCCAGGACGCCGACGGTCAATGCGCCTGCGGCCGCGATGGGATAACTGGCAAGCCCACCGAAGATGGCGCCGACGAAGCCCTTCAGCGCAATCAGGAAACCGGTATCGTAGGAAATCGTCGTCAGCGGCCCGATAAGCACGCCGCACACGGCGCCGATGAGTGCGGCCAGCGTCAGCGCCAACTTGCCGGCCTGGATCGTACCGATGCCGACCAGTTGTGCGCCGAGGCTGTTGATCGCGGTGGCCTTGAGCGCCTTGCCCGACAAGGTGCGGCCGAAATACAGGTATAGCGCACCGATGGCGACGACGGCGGTACCGAGCACCAGCAGATTCTGTCCGGGAATGACTTGCGTGCCGATCGCGAACTGCGCGTCGGTCAGCGGAGCACTACGATAGCCCTCGGCACCGAAAATCAGCAGGCCAAGGCCTACCAGCGCCAGATGCAGGGCCACCGACGCGATCAACAGTACCAGCACCGAGGCGCGTTCGAGCGGGAGGTAAACCAGCCGGTACAGCATCGGCCCCATCGGCACCACGATCGCCAGGGTCAACCCGACCTGGAGTGCCGGAGACAGGGTCCGCGGCGCCAGAAGCATGGTGAACCCATAGACCGCGAGCGGATACAGCAGGTATTTGCCGGCCTGGACAGGCAGATCGCGCCGCGCGCGCTGTCGCCGCACCGGATTACGCAGTACGGTCGCGGTTTCGGTCGCGAAAGTAAGCGCGCCGAGCACCAGCAGCAGCAAGGCAGTCAATGGCGCCTTGTTCATTTGCAGTGCGGCGATCGTCATCGCACCGAACGCCACGAACTCGCCTTGCGGGATAAAGATGATGCGCGTAACGGAAAATACCAGTACCAGGGCCAGTGCGATCAGCACGTAGACCGCACCCTGGGTCACCCCATCCTGCAGCAGGATGGCGGCAATTGATGAATCCATGATTTCCTCCGAATGGTCAAGCTTCGCCTGCGTCGGCGATTCGCTCGCAAAATGTCATATCGAGTCGGCTTGTCGTAGCGACCGCGCGTGCTGCGCGGCGGCGAAAAACGTCGACGCTCTGGCGCCAGGCGGCAGCCTTGCATCTGCCGGCCGCCCAGCGTTTTCCGGGGTGGTTGACGCGGCTATTTCAAGTAGGTCCAGCGACCGTTCTTGACCTCGATCAGGACACGTGCACGCTGGTCCAGACCATTGTGGTCGGCCGGGCTCATCGTGTAGGTGCCATTGACGCCGACCACATCCTTGCTGCGCTCGAGGGCGGCGCGCAGGGCGATGCGGAATTCCTCAGTGCCGGGTTTACCGGCCTTGAGGGCTGCGGGGACAGCGTTACCCAGTAGCAGAGCGGCGTCCCAGGTATTACCGGCGAATGTCGAGCGGGAATCGGCACCATGGCGTTTTTCATAGGCGGCGTTCAGCTTGGCGCCGGCCTCCTTGCTGGCCATACTGGCCGGCAGCTGCTCCGCCACCAGCATCGGGCTGGCGGGGATCAGCGCCCCTTCCACGTGGCGTCCGCCGATGCGGAGGAAGTCCCTGGTGGTCACACCGTGGGATTGATAAATCTTGCCCTTGTAGCCGCGCTGACGCAGTTCGATTTGCGGCAGTGCGGCGGGAGCACCCGAGGCGCCGATGAAGATCACGTCCGGCCGCGCGGCGGTCACTTTGAGCACTTGCGCGGTGACGCTGGTATCCGGGCGCTTGAAGCGCTCGGCGGCAACGATCTTGATGTTGGCGGCGCCTGCGGCGCGCTGGAGTTCCGCGAACAGCAGATCGCCCCAGCTGTCGCCGAAACCGATGAAGCCGACAGTTTGCACCTTGCTGGCAACCATGTCGTCGACCAGGCGTTGCACCATCAGGCCGGCGCTTTGCACAGGCTGGAACAGCCAGGCGCGTTTCTCCGCTTCCGCAGGAAAATAGGGCGTGGTCAGCAGCAGGGGCGTCTTGGCGTCGGCGACCACCTGCGCCATCGCGGCCGCGTTCGGATTGATGTTGGGGCCGATGATGACGTCGACCTTGTTTTCCGTGATCAGCTTGCGGGTGACCTTGACCGCGGTACTGGGGTCGGTGGCGTCGTCGAGCAGGATATAGTTGACCTTTTCGTTGCCCATGGTCGCAGGCAGCAGCGGCAGCACGCGGTTGAGATCGGATCCCAGCGCCGCGGCAGCGCCCGTCAGGGAGGCGACGACGCCGACATTGATGTCTGCCGAGGCCGTGTGGCTCAGCATGAGGATGGCAATGGCGAGGACTGTTTTCTTTCGTAATTTCATGACTTGTCTCCAGAGTTATCGTTGTTTTACTGAATCTCGTGCTTCACTTCTCTGCCCGTTCCCGGGGCGGCGCGGGCCGGGACGAACGGTTCAGTTCGCAATAGCCGGATGCGGACGCCTTGTTTCGGCGGCGGTATCATATGATTTGCCGCGCTGAAATAATTAGTCCGAGATTAAGATCGGAGACCGGCGAAGACAAAAAAAAGTACGTTATGTGCACCCTGTGCACAGTACGTATTTCAAGCTGCGGCCGGTTCTGCGTCGGCTAACCGTGGTGCGGCCACCTTGCCGGCGGTCCCGCCGGCTATGCAGATGGGGCTTCCCGGCCGATCGCCTCCGCTCCAAGCCATCTGCCGCTTGCCACGATACTGTCCACCAGTCGGAACACCTGGTTCACGCCTTCGCGCACTGCCGGGGAATACGAGCGCGCAGTGTTTTCGCACAAGGCCCAGGTGAACGAAGTATCGCGAATCGGACTCCATGAAATCTGGTCCCTCCAGCGCCTGCTTGCGCTGACAGCACAGCACGGCGTCACCGTATGCACCCTGCCCTCGCGCGCCAGTTCCATCGAGAGGTCCATGGCGTCGATTTCGAGGGCGAGGCTGAAGACGAAGTTTTCGCGCATCAAGGCATCCTCGATATACGCACGGATTGCGTTGTGCCTGCCGGGTAAGGCCAGGCCGAGCTTGTCCAGCCGCGCCAGGGGAACCGGCGCCGTCGGCTCGAGCCCGCTCGTTTTGGACGACACCAGAACCAGCGGTTCACGGACCAGCCTGATGTACCGGTAATCGGCAGGTGGAGCGCGATCATGGGGAACGATCGCCAGGTCCAGCAGACCGGCCTGCATCAACTCGCGCAATTCATGGCTGACGCCCTCATGGACGCGCAACGAAATGCCGGGATATTGCTCGATCAGCCGGGAAACGTACCGTGTGGTGAACAGGTGCTGCCAGGACGGCGGGACACCGATCGACAACTGTCCGGCCGCCCGCTCTCCCACTTGCTCGACCAGCATGGCCAGTTGCCGCAGTACCGGCCGGGCGCGGCTCTGCAAGAGCCATCCCGCCTCGGTGGGCACCACGCCCCCCTGGGTACGCGTAAACAGCTTGGCGCCGATCTGGTGCTCCAGCGACGCGATGTGCCGCGACAACGCGGGCTGCGAGAGATGCAGGTCAGCCGCCGCACGGTTGATGCTTTTCAGTTCGACGACGCGCAAGAAGTACTCGATGAGCTTGGATTCCATGAGGTTCGATGTTATCCGATAAATGAATCAACAGAATAAGAAATTAGCATTATCCGGATAACCCGGGCACGGCTACCATATTTCTCATGCCTTTGTTTCAACCGGCATCCTTACAGCGCAACAACGCCGCCGGTCAGATCTGCACTGATCGCTTGCATTACAACCGGAGAAATTATTCATGCCATTTGTTGATTCCCATCCGCAATCCAGCGTCCCGGACTTCGATACCGATGTGCTCATTGTCGGCTCCGGACCGACAGGAGGTACCGCTGCTCTGGCCTTGGCTACCTATGGCGTCAGGGTACACATCGTGTCACGATGGAACTGGCTGGCAAACACGCCGCGCGCGCATATCACCAACCAGCGCACGGTGGAAGTGTTCCGGGATCTGGGCATCGAAGAAGAGGCGCATCGCCATGCGACGCCGTGGGAATCGATGGGAGAAAATCCGATCGTCACCAGTCTTGCCGGCGAAGAGCTGCTGCGCTTGCCTGCATGGGGCACCGGCGAGGAGCGCCACAGCGATTACCTGCGCGGCAGTCCATGTCCGCTGATGGACCTGCCGCAAACGCTGGTCGAGCCGATCCTGTTCAAAAACGCCGCGGAGCGCGGAGCGACGTCGTCGATGAACACTGAATACCTCTCGCATGCCGAAGACACGCAAGGCGTCACCGTGCACCTGCAAGATCGGCTGTCGGGCCGGCGCTACACGGCGCGCGCGAAGTACCTGATCGGCGCCGACGGCGCAAATTCTCAAATCGCCCAGGACATCGGTCTGCCGATCGCCGGCGAAATGGGCCGCGCCGGTACGCTCTACACCCTGTTCAACGCCGACTTGTCGGCTTACGTGCAACACCGGCCCAGCATCATGAACTGGATCGTCAGTCCGCAAGCCAGCTACGGTGAACTCGGCGTCGGCATGATGCGGGCGATCAAACCATGGACACAGTGGATCGTCGGCTGGGGTTTCGACATGACGAAGGGCGATCCCGACCAGAGCGACGACGCCGTCCTGCCGCGGATTCGCGCGCTGATCGGCATCCCCGATATCGATATCGACATCGTTCACAAGTCGATCTGGTACGTGAACGAAGCGTATGCCACCGAGTACGCGAAAGGCCGGGTGTTCTGCGCAGGCGATGCCGTACACCGCCATCCGCCGTCGAGCGGCCTCGGTCTGAACACCTGTGTACAAGATGCACACAATCTTGCATGGAAGCTGGCGTTCGTGCTCAAGGGCCACGCCGATCCATCGCTGCTGGGGTCGTACTCGCCGGAACGGGCACCGGTGGGCAAGCAGATCGTGCAGCGCGCCAACCAATCGCGCCGCGATTATGCCGCACTCAAAAAAGTTTTTCATGTCGAAGGCGCTGACAATCCGGTGGCGGCGGGCATCGCGCGTTTCAGGGAAGCCAGCGCCGAAGGCGCACAAGCCCGTCTGGATGCACTGGCAGCGCTCGACCTCAAGAATCACGAGTTCAACGCGCAGGGCGTGGAAATGAACCAGCGCTACACCTCATCGGCAGTGCTGCATGACCCCGCCGCCCCTGAAGAGGTATGGAAGCGCGATCCCGAACTGTACCTGCAGCCGACGACGCGACCGGGCGCGAAGATGCCGCATGCATGGCTGATCAACGCGCAAGGCAAGCGCATCTCCACGCTCGATATTGTCGGCAGGGGAAAATACTCTCTGGTGACGGGCCTGTCGGGACATGCGTGGGCCGGCGCTGCAGACCAGCTCAAGCTCCCCTTTTTGCGCGTCGCCGTCATTGGGCAGCCGGCAAGGCAGGATGTGTACTGCACCTGGGCGCGCTTGCGTGAAATCGACGAGGCTGGCGTCCTCCTGGTTCGCCCCGACGGCTTCATCGCATGGCGGCATCACAATGCTGTCGACAGCCCGGACGCCGCACTGCGTCTGCTGGCAGGCGCGTTGGCCGGCTTGCAGCTACACGCCTGAGTTCGGCAGCGGTCGGTGCATTCATGGCATGAATTGCAATATCGCGGTCGCGCCCGGCGCCTCAGACCGCGCCGCGGCGCTGCTCGCCGTTCACCAGCCGCAGCAGGCCCAGCGGATTGTGGCCTTGCAGCGCCGGCAGCAGCAACTCGTCCGGATAGTTCTGGTAGCAGACCGGACGCAGGAACCGGTCGATTGCCAGCGTGCCCACCGAGGTGCCGCGCGCGTCCGAGGTGGCCGGATACGGCCCGCCATGCACCATTGCTTCACACACTTCGACACCGGTCGGGGTGCCGTTGACCAGCAAGCGCCCGGCTTTTTGTTCCAGGCATTCGATCAGGTCGCGGTTGGCGAGCAGATCGGCCGGTTCGGCCATCAAGGTCGCGGTCAGCTGGCCGCCCATTTCTCGAGCGTACCGCAACAGCGCGTCGCGGCTTTCGAGCTCGACCACCACGGTGGCGGCGCCGAACACTTCTTCTTCCAGCGGGGCGCCAACGGCAAACAGCACTGTTTGCTCAGCCTTGAACAAATGCGGCCTGGCCCGAGCTTCTTCGGCGCCACCGGCCACCAGCGCCGCCACGCCGTCCAGTGTGCCGAGGCGCTCGACGCCGCTGTAATAGTTCGACAGCATGCCGGCATTGAGCATGGTCTGCGCCGGCTGCGCTTGCAGTGCCTTGTGCAGGGAGTCGATAAAGTCGCTCAGTTGCGCCGAACGCACTCCCAGCAGCAGGCCGGGATTGGTGCACAGCTGGCCGGCGCCCATCGTCACCGAGGCGGCGAGATCGTTGGCGATGGCTTCGCCGCGCTCTTGCAGGGCTTGCGGCAGCAGAATGATCGGATTGACGCTCGACATCTCGGCGAACACGGGAATCGGTTCGGCGCGCGCCGCCGCCAGATCGCACAGCGCCCGCCCTCCCCGCAAGGAACCGGTGAAGCCGACCGCCTTGATCTGCGGCGCCTGCACCAGCCGCGCGCCGACAGGGCGCCTCACCGAAAATGATGCCGACGTGAAGCAGCAACGCAATGTCGCCCAGGCACACGGCGATCATGAGCGTGATGTTTTATTGGTTGTCCATGATCTGCTTGTTCATGATGTGAAAGTAGCGACCTGCCTGACGTCGCCGTCTGCGACGAGGATGCTTTCCAGCACATTGATGCATTGCCAGCATACGCAGTGCCGATCTTGCCCGGCCTGCGTCCTGCGCGCCGCATCACCGCCGCAAACAAATCACATCAAGCGCTGCGGGCCTCCGATCGCTGCACTGCCCTGAATCGCTTGCGTCGAGGCGCCGAAGCTGCCGGACGCCAGGATCGCCTGCGCCGCGCTCATGCCGATCGCGGACAGGGCGCCAGTGGAAGCGTACTGGTAGCTGATATCGCCGCCGATGGCGGCCGTATCGCTGCCGCTCAGGTAAAAACTCAGCAACGACGATGACAGGGCCCAGCTCGTCAAGTTCGGATTGGCTGCCTTGGCAGCGTCGAAGGCGCCAGCCAGACCATCGAAATTGAACTGCTGAACCTTGCGGTTCTTCAGGCTGCTGCCGGATGTTGCGTCGTAATCGGCGCTGCCTTCGATGACGATCTGCAGGGTGGCGACGCTGTGATTGGCGCTACTGACATACCAGTCCTTAAGCGTAATCTGCTCGCTGCTGCCCGTCGTAAGAACCAGGTCGCTGCCGCTTTTCGAAAACAGCAGGTCGGCGTAAGTGATGCCGCGTCCCAGCGAAATCGTGTTGTCCCTGGTGGTGCTGGCAGCGATCGTGTCCTGGCCGTCGCCGCGGTTGAAGGCGATGACATCGCTGCCAGTGGAGGTGACGATGGTGTCGTTGCCTTTGCCGCCGATGAACATCTCGGCGCCGGTGCCGCCGGTCATGCTGTCGTTGCCGTCGCCACCGGCGAACAGGTTCTTGCCGGAGGTATCGGTGAGCACGTCGGCCCCGGCCGCCCCTTGCAGGAGGTCGTTGCCCGCGGCGCCGTCGAGGGTGTTCGCAAGCGCATTGCCTGTCAACATATTGTCGGCGGTGTTGCCGGTGCCGTTGATCGCCACGCTGCCGGTCAGCTCAAGCACTTCGAGGTTGCTTCCAAGCGTATAGGCAATACTCGAACGCACAGTGTCGATGCCCTCGGCGGCCGCTTCGGTGACGACGTCGCCGCTGTTGTCGACCACATACACGTCGTCACCCGCATTGCCGTTCAGTTTGTCGGCCCCGGCGCCGCCGTCCAGGGTGTCGTTGCCGGCGCCGCCGGTAAGGGTGTTGATGGCGCTATTGCCGGTGATCAGGTTGTCCAAGGAATTACCGGTGCCGTTGACCGCCGCTGTGCCGGTCAGCGACAGCCGCTCGAGGTTGCTCCCCAGTGTCCAGCTCAGCGCTGTTTGCACCGAGTCGATGCCTTCGCCCAAGTTTTCCGTGATCACGTCGGTGCTGGCATCGACGATATAAGTGTCATCGCCAGCACCGCCGCGCAAAGTGTCGTTACCCGCGCCGCCATCGAGAATGTTGGCGGCCGCGTTGCCGACGATCACATTGGCGCCGGCATTGCCGGTGCCATTGATGGCTGCGGCGCCCATCAAGGTAAGATTTTCGACGTTGACGGCCAGAACATGGCTGACGCTGGACAGCACCTCATCGGTACCAGCCGAGGCGGCCTCGGTGACGACGTCTCCGCTGCTGTCGACGATATATGTGTCGTTGCCGGCGCCGCCCGCCATGCTGTCGCTGCCGCTGGCGCCGTCGAG
>JAQGNM010000207.1 GCA_028291845.1 Massilia sp.
ATTTCGATGCGCTGGCGGAAAATCTGTCCGACGTCTACCGGGTGGTGTGCCCGGACGTGGTGGGCCGCGGCCGCTCGGGACGCTTGCGCAACCCGCTGTTCTACGCCATTCCCCAGTACGTCAGCGACATGGTCACGCTGGTGGCGCGCGTCACCGCCGTCGCAGGCAGCGACGGTGGCGTCGCCTGGTTCGGTACCTCGATGGGCGGCCGGATCGGCATGGCGCTGGCCGGCCAGCCCGACGCGCCGATCCGCAAGCTCATCTTGAACGACATCGGCCCCACGCTCGATCCGCTGGCCATGAAGCGTATCGCCAGCTATATTGCGCAAGACCTGCGCTTCGACAGTTTCGAGCTGGGAGCCAAGTTCGTGCGCGAGGTCTCGGTGTCGTTCGGCGCCCATACCGATGCCCAGTGGCACAAGCTGGCCGCCGACGTCCTGCGCCAGGACCAGGACGGCAAGTGGGTGCGTCATTACGACATGGGTTTATCAAGCCCGCTGCAGGCCACCACCGCGGAGTCGGCCAAGGCCGGCGAAGCGGCCCTGTGGGCGGCTTACGACGGCATCGCCTGCCCCACCTTGCTGGTGCGCGGCGCCGACTCCGACCTGCTCACCCGCGAGACGGCGGCGCAGATGCTGGCCAGGGGGCCGAAGCCGCAGCTGGTGGAAATCGCCGAAACCGGCCACGCGCCGACCTTCATCGACCCCGACCAGATCGCCATCGCCCGGCGCTTCTTGCTGAACGAGTAAAATCCCCAATTCACATCACAGGAACTTATTTATGGAAATCACCCGCCTGCACGTCGGCAAACGCCTCTCCGAGGTCGCCATCCACAATGGCACCGTCTACCTTGCCGGCCAAATCGCCGAAGACACCGCGGGCGGCATCGAAGCCCAGACCCGCGACGTACTGGCGCAGGTCGACCGCCTCTTGACGGAAGCGGGCAGCGACAAGACCTGCATCCTGATGTGCCAGATTTTTATCGTCGACATGGCGCTGTTTCCCGGCATGAACACCGTGTGGGACGAGTGGGTCGCCGCCGGCCACACGCCGCCGCGCGCCACTGTCGAGGCCAAGCTGGCCAATCCCGCCTGCCTGGTCGAAATCTGCGTCACTGCGGCCTTGCGCTGATCGAGCATGGTCGCCATCGCCGCACTGGGCAGCGCCACCGCTGAACTGGTCCAGGGCCTCGGCCCGGAGGACAGCGCGCGCGTGCAAGCGGCGCTGGCCTTTGCCACCGAGGCGTACACGGACAAAAAATGCAGCTCGGGGCAGAGCGCGCTGGAGTTTTCCATCGGCGCCGCCAGCACCCTGGCGTTTCTGCGCAGCGACACCGAAACCCGCATCGCCGGCTTGATGTTCGAGCTGACGGTGATCGAGCCGGCTGCCGCCGCCGGCCTGGAAACCCGTTTCGGCAAGGAGGTCACCGACCTGGTGACCGGCGTACGCCAGTTGATCCGGCTACGCGACATGACGGTGGGCCAGCAGGCGGCCGGCACGCTGGCCGCCGGCCGCGGCCGCGGCGCTGCCCAGGCCGCCGTCGCCCAGGTGGAAACCCTGCGCAAGATGCTGCTGGCGATGGCCACCGACATGCGCGTGGTGCTGGTGCGGCTGGCCTCCTGCGTGACCACCCTGCGCTGGTTCGCCGAGCAAAAGCTGTTCAACGACATGACCCGCGCCTATGGCCGCGAGACCATGGATTTGTACGCGCCGCTGGCCAACCGGCTCGGCATCTGGCAACTCAAATGGGAGCTGGAAGACCTGTCGTTCCGCTTCATGGAGCCGGACACGTACAAACGCATCGCCAGGATGCTGGAAGAAAAGCGCATGCTGCGCGAGAGCTTCGTGCAGCATGCGATCACCCGCCTGGAAAACGAATTGGCGGCGGCCGGCATCAAGGCCGAGGTGTTCGGCCGGCCCAAGCACATCTACAGCATCTGGAACAAGATGCGCGGCAAGGAGCTTAATTTCGACGAGCTGTACGACGTGCGCGCTTTCCGCGTGATCGTCGAGGACGACCGCACCTGTTACGCCGTGCTGGGGCTGGTGCACAATATCTGGACGCCGATCCCGAAAGAATTCGACGACTACATCTCGCGGCCGAAAGCGAACGGCTACCAGTCGCTGCACACGGTCGTCACCGCCGAGGACGGCCGTCCGCTCGAAGTGCAGATCCGCACCCAGGCGATGCACAACTTCGCCGAATACGGCATTGCAGCCCACTGGCGCTACAAGGAAGAGGGCGGCTCGAACTTCAAGGGCCAGAAGTACGACGAGAAGATCGCCTGGCTGCGCCAGTTACTGGCGTGGAAGACCGACGTCGCCGACGCCGTGGTCGGCCAGGACGGCCAGGAAGAGATTCAAAAGGAATGGGTGGAAAAGCTCAAATCCACCGCCCTCGACGACCGCATTTTCGTGCTGACCCCGCAGGCGCGGGTGCTGGAACTGCCGGTGGGCGCCACGCCGATCGACTTTGCCTACCACCTGCACAGCGAGGTGGGCCACCGCTGCCGCGGCGCGCGCATCGACGGCGTGATGGTGCCGCTGAACACCGCGCTGCGCAACGGCCAGACCTGCGAAATCATCACCGCCAAGGGGGCGCCCGGCACCGCCGGACCATCGCGCGACTGGTTGACACCGGGCTACACAGCCAGCAACCGCACCCGCGCCAAGGTGCGCGCCTGGTTCCACGCCATCGACCTGGAAGAAACCCTGGCGCACGGCCGCGCCATGGTGGAAAAATCGCTGCAGCGGGAAGGCAAGACTGCCGTCAACCTGGAAACCCTGGCCCACAAGCTGGGCTTTGCCAAGGTGGACGATCTGTTCGTTGCCGTCGGCAAGGAAGAGTTTTCCCTGCGCCACGTCGAGCAGGCGCTGCACGATACCGGCGAAGTGGTCGAGGTGGAAGACGCGGTGGTGGTGCGCAACAGCCGCGCCTCCAGCGTCGAGCAGGGCGCCAAGTCGGGCGTGCTGGTGGTCGGCACCGAGGGCTTGATGACGGTGCTGGCGAAGTGCTGCAAACCGGCGCCGCCGGACGGCATCGTCGGCTTCGTCACGCGCGGCAAGGGCGTATCGATCCACCGCGCCACCTGCAAAAATTTCGCCGAAATGCGCGCCAAGGCGCCCGAGCGGGTGATCCATACCGACTGGGGCCGCGCCGGCCAGGACACCGTCTACCCGGTCGACCTGTTCATCCTGGCTGGAGACCGCCAGGGCTTGCTGCGCGATATCTCCGAGGTGTTTTCGCGCGAAAAGATCAACGTCATCGGCGTCAACACCCAGAGCGCCAAGGGCCAGGCGCGCATGACGTTCACGGCGGAAATCAGCTCGACGGCGCAACTACAAAAGGCCTTGATGGCGATCATGGAAGTGTCCGGCGTGCAGGAGGCACGCCGCCATTGAATGGCGCGGCCGACTCCTGCTCGCGCGGCCGGTCGCCGTGATCGGCTTTCTGCACACGCGGCCGGGCCGCTGGCTGCCGCTGCTGGGCCACTGGCTGGTCAGCTGGTGGCGCATGCTGCTGCTGGGCGCGGTGGCGCTGGTGCTGGCGTGTTCGCCGTCGACCTATACGCGCGAGCACCGTCGCATCACTTCGACGTACATCTATCACGGCACCTGGCAGGTGCTGCCCTGGTTCACCACCCTGGCGGCGCTGGTCAGCCTGGTGGTCATCCGCATCGTGCTGGTCACCGCCACCAGTTACGGCTTGTCGAAATTCGCGCTGGAGATGGTGGTGCGGGTGCTGGTGCTGGAATTGATTCCACTGGCCGCCGCCCTGTTCGTGGCCCTGCGCGCGGGCCTCAAATTCAACGTGGCCTCGATCGCGCCGCTGGCACGCATGCAGGAGCCCGAGTTGCGCAGACAATTGCGCCGCCAGCTGGTGGCCGAGGTCAGCGCCAACGCCTTTTCGGTCCTCAGCCTTGCCATGGTCAGCAGCATCATCGTGCTGGTGCTGGCGTATATGAACGTGTACGGCCTGTCGCCGTGGGGGCTGGGCGACTATACCCGCACCGTGGGGCGGGTGTTCGACCCGGCGGTGACGCTGGGCTTTGCCCTTAAAACAGTGTTGTTCGGCTTTGCAGTAGCGGTCATTCCGGCGGCCGCACTGGTGGAAATTCACCGCTTCGGCAGGCAAGGAAAGCAAGCTCGGGCGCGCGGCATGTCGAGCATGCAGCCGGGCGCGGTGCGGCTGTTGTTCGTGCTGTTCGTCATCGAGGCCGGTTCGCTGGCCGTGAAATACATTTGATTTGAAGTCCGGACCAGGAGCGGCAGTGGAAACAGGCGTCGATACAAGCAAATTAACCCCGGACGATCCGCCCAATGTCGAAATCAAGGCGGTGATCCTGTTGATCCTGATGGTGGCGCTGGTGGCCGGTTTTCTCGGCTACGTGATGTACGCGCGCGGCGTGTTCGAG
>JAQGNM010000048.1 GCA_028291845.1 Massilia sp.
GACGTTCGAGGTTTCGACGTAGCCCTGCATCAGCACGCCGGCGCCGTTGGTGCCCGGGGTATTGGTGTTGGGGCTGCCGGAGGAGCCGGTTTCGACGTACAGGTTTTCGCCTTTCGACTCCAGGCCGGCCGGATTGACGAAGGTGGTGACCTGGATCGAGCCGATCTGGGTCGGCGCGTTGGTGCCGGGGGTGGTCACCGACACGGCGCCGTCGCGGCCGACGGTGATGGTCAGGGCGTTGGCCGGCACGGTGATGGCCGGCTGGATGACGAAGCCGGACGAGGTCACCAGCTGACCGTTGCTGTCGGTCTGGAAGGAGCCGTCGCGGGTGTAGGCGGTGGTACCGTCAGGCATCAGGACATTGAAAAAGCCCGAGCCGTTGATCATCAGGTCTTTCGAGTTGCCGCTGGCCTGGGGATTGCCCTGGGTGTGGATGCGCTCGGTGGCGACGGTGCGCACGCCGGTGCCGATCTGCATGCCGGACGGCAGCGCGGTTTGCTGCGAGGACTGGGCGCCCGGCTGGCGGACGTTCTGGTACAACAAGTCTTCGAACACGGCGCGCGAACGTTTGAAACCGTTGGTGCTGACGTTGGCCAGGTTGTTGCTGATTACGTCCAGATTGGTCTGCTGTGCTTCCAGGCCAGTCTTGGCGATATAAAGGGAACGAATCATGTGCTTCTCCAGTAACGTGACAGACGAAAGGCGCCATGCACACGATCACTATACGGTGGAGAGCATTAACTCAAAGCAAGGATCTGAGTCGCTTTTGCGGCGTTATTCTCGGCGTTCTTCATCATGCTCATTTGCATTTCAAAAGACCGTGCCAAAGAGATCATGTTGACCATCGAATCGATGGGATTGACGTTGCTGCCCTCGAGCATGCCGCCGGCCACCGAGACCGCCGGATCGACTTCGGCCGGCTTGCCATCCTTGAGACGGAACAGGCCGTCGTCGCCGCGCACCAGGTTCGCTTCCGGCGGATTGACCAGTTTCAAGCGTCCCAGCACGGTGGGGGTGCCCGGCTTGGTGCCCTTTTCGATGGTCGAAATGGTGCCGTCGCCGCCGATGGCGACGTTGACGTCGGGCGGCACCGAAATCGGCCCGCCGTCGCCGGCCACGGCGTTGCCGCCCAGCCCCGTCAACAAGCCGTTTTCATTCATGTTCAGGGCGCCGCTGCGGGTGTAGGCTTCGCTGCCGTCGGCCATGGTCAGGGCGATCCAGCCGCGGCCCCTGACGGCCACATCCAGGTCGCGCCCGGTCGCCTGCAGCGGTCCGGAAGAAAAATCGCTGCCGCTGGTCGAATTGACGACGAACGCCCGGGTCGGCAAGGTGCCGCCCTCGACCTGGACCGCGCGGAACGCGTCGACCTGCGCCCGGAAACCGGTGGTGCTGACGTTGGCCAGGTTGTGCGAGGCGGTGGCCTGCTGCTCGAGGATGTGCTTGGCGCCGCTGCCGGCGGTGTAGATGAGACGATCCATTGTTGTCCTTTCGCGGCGCCAGTGGTTTAACGGAGATTGACCAGAGTTTGCAGGACGGAATCCTGCGTCTTGATGGTCTGCGCGTTGGCCTGGTACACCCGCTGGGCGGTGATCATGTTGACCAGTTCGGCCGTCAGATCGACGTTGGAGTTTTCCACCGCCGACGACTGCAGCACGCCCAGGCTGCCCGAGGTCGGTGTGCCGATCAGGGCGGTGCCGGAAGTGCTGGTCTCGGCCCAGGCATTGTTGCCCAAAGGAGACAAACCATTCGGGTTGGCGAAGTTTGCCAGCACGATCTGGCCCAGCGCCTGCGACTGGCCATTGCTGTACTGGCCCAGAATGACGCCGTCGCCGCTGGCCGAGAAGCGCTGCAGGTGGCCGGCGGTGTAGCCGTCCTGGATCGACTGCTTTTCGCTGGTCAGGGCGCCGTACTGGGTCGAACCCGTATAGCTCATGGTGACTGGCAACACATTGGCGGCGCCGGTCGGCGGGAAAATCGTCAGGTTGGCCGACAGCGGCGCGGTGGTGGCCGACAGGGTGCCCTTGGCATCGAACAACAGGGTGCCGACCTTCTTCGGCTGCAGGTTGACGCTTGCGGCAATGTCCTTGTCGACGTCGTCCGGCGTGTTGCCGAGCACGCCGCCGGACAGGGTGGCGGCGTTGGCGATGGCCGCTTGCTGGGCTGCAGTGGCGTTGCCGATGGCAGGGTCGGCGGCGGCGGCCAGCACCAGGCTCGATGCGGCCGCGGCGTAGTCGGCCAGGGCGGCGGCGGTCGCGGCGGCGTCCTGCGGCACCGCCTGCGATGCGGTGCGCCAGGTATCGCGGGCGGCGTTGACGGTGCCGAAGGCGGCGGTGGTGCCCTGGGCGGCGGCGGCCACTTTCAGGTTGTTGATTTCCATGCCATCGTTGGCGACATACACGTCCCAGCTGCCAGGGCCGGTTTTCACGTAGTAAGAGCTCATCACGTGGGCGTTGCCCAGGGTGTCATAGACGTCGATCGGGATCTGCTTGTTGTAGCTGGCGGTGTCGTTGACGTCGAATGGCGACTTGGCCGGCGGATCTTCGCGCGAATCGAGGTTCAGTTCGGTTTTGACGGCGGTGGTGGCGACCGGCTTCAGGTCGGCCGTGCTGATCTGGATCGGCGACGGCGAACCGGCCAGCAGCTTGCCGGTCGGGCCGGTCTGGAAACCGGTCAATTTTGCGCCCTGGGCGTTGACCATGTAACCCTCTTTATCGAGCGAGAACTGGCCGTTGCGCGAATACTGGGTGGCGCCCGCCACCGTGGTGCGGAAGAAGCCGGCGCCATTGATGGCGATGTCGAGCGGATTGTTGGACGATTCGATATTACCCTGGGTGAACTGCTGCGCGATCTGCGACACTTTGACGCCGATACCGGCCTGGGTGCCGAGCGAGCCTTGCAGCGACGACGCATAGACGTCGGCAAATTGCGCTTGCGAACCCTTGAAACCGACCGTGCTGGCGTTGGCGATGTTGTTGCCGATCACGTCGAGCGATTTTGCAGCGCCGTTCAGACCGCTAAGACCTTGTTGAAAAGACATTGTGTACTCCTGGAATTCGTTAGTTGAATGAACGTGTTACAGAATCTGTTTGATGTCGGCCATGGAGACAATGCCCTTGGTCGGCAGGTTCAGCTTGACGCCGTTGGCGGCATTCGAGGTAATGCTGGCGACGCTGTCGAGCGAAAGCGCCTTGGCATCCTTTAATGCTTCGCCCTTGGCGGTGGCTTCCACGCGGATCAGGTAGCGGCCATCCTTGACGGCTTCCGTGGCGCCGTCGGGAATGCCATCCCACAGCAGCGGATAGGTGCCGGCCGCTTTCGCCCCCATGTCGATGGTGTCGATGTCCTTGCCGGTGGTGGTGTCGGTGACGATCAGCTTGACCGAGTCGGCGGCGGTGCCGATGTCGACGCCCATCACCCCCTGGCTCTTGCTCAGATCGACGTAGTTGCCTTCGACCAGCACGCTGTGGCCGATCATGTTGCTCGCCTGCATAGCTTCCGACGACTGGTAGCTGGTCTTGAGCGACTCCAGCGTGGTGTTGAGTTTATTCACGCCGGTCACCGTCGACAGCTGCGCCAGCTGGCTGGTGATCTGGGCGTTGTCCAGCGGGTTCATCGGGTCCTGGTTCTTCAGCTGGGTGACCAGCAAAGTCATGAACTTGTTGGTGTCCGCCTCGACGCTGCCATCCACCGCGGCCGGCTTCTTGGCGTTCATGGTGGTCATCAGGTCGGTGGAGACGGTATTGGTATCGATGGTAGGCATAGGGAGTCCGTGTCGGTTACTGGCCGATGGTCAGGGTTTTGAGCAGCATGGTCTTGGCCGCGTTCATGGTTTCGACGTTGGTCTGGTAGGAGCGCGAGGCCGACAGCATGTTGACCATTTCGTCGACCACGTTCACGTTGGGCATCGATACATAGCCCTTGTCGTCGGCCAGCGGGTGTTTCGGGTCATATATCTGTTTCAAAGGGCTGGGGTCTTCCACCACCTGCGCCACTTTCACCGCGGTCGAGCCGCCGTCGATCGGCACCGCCTCGAACACCACCTGCTTGGCGCGGTAGGCCTTGCCGGAGGCGTCGGTGGCGCTGTCGGCATTGGCCAGGTTGCTGGCGGTGGCGTTCAGGCGCTGGGCCTGGGCGCTCATGGCCGAACCGGACACATTGAAGATATTAAAGAGCGACATGAATTACTGGCCTCCCTGGATGGCCGCCATCAAATTGCGGATCTGGTGATTGATCATGGTGATGCCCGCCTCGTAGCGCACGGCGTTGTCGGCGAACTGGTTGCGCTCGACGTCCATGTCGACCGTGTTGTTGTCGGCAGAGCCCTGGGCGTTCTGGCGGTACAGCAAGGGCGTGCCGTCGGCCAGGACGTTGCCGCTGGCCACCGCCTGCTGATGCTGGGGCGAGGTGGTGGCCAGGCTGCCTGCGGCCGGGGTCCTGGCGAGCGCGCCCTGCAGGGCGCTGGCGAAGTCGATGTCGCGGGCCTTGTAGTTGGGCGTGTCGGCGTTGGCGATGTTCGAGGCGAGCACTTGCTGGCGCTGGGAGCGCAGGCTGAGCGCGGCTTCGTTGAAGCGCAGATAATCGTCGAGTTTGCTAACCATGTCAGCTCCATTCGGTTCACTTGTGAGGACAGGATCGATATTACGTAGACTGGGAGCAACTCAATCGAACGAGCAGGCGCGGCAAAACGGGGCTATTCGATGTTTCATGTGGGAATCATGCGGCCTAAGATGGCTTCATTCCACCGAGCAGCCATCCCATGATCACCTTATATAAGACCACCTTTTTGAGCGTTCTTTTGCTCAGTTCCGCGCTGGCACAGGCGCAGTCGCACCAAGACCTTGCGCAACTGAGATCCGTTGCCGAAGCGTTCTTGAAAAAGGAAGGCGCCGGCCTGCCGGGCGAAGTCAAGGTCGAGATCCGCCCGCTCGACGCGCGCATGCAACTGGCGCCCTGCCCCGCCCCGGAAGCATTCATGCAGCCGGGCGCACGGGTGTGGGGCAATACCACGGTCGGCCTGCGCTGCAGCGCGCCGACGGCGTGGAAAGTATATGTACAGGCAAAAGTGTCGGTGATGGGCGATTACGTCGCCGCCGGCGTGCCGCTGGCCCAGGGCCAGCCGATCGAACAATCGCAACTGGTCATGCTCAAGGGCGATCTGGCGGCGCTGCCGAACGGCGTGGTGACCGACATGGCGCAGGCGGTTGGCCGAACCAGCAATGTTTCTCTACCCTCCGGGGCGCCGCTGCGGCTGGACGGCTTGAAATCCAGACCGGTGGTGCAGCAGGGCCAGGCGGTGCGCGTGGTATCGAGCGGCAGCGGTTTCAAGGTGTCGGCCGAGGGCCGCGCGATCGGCACCGCCGGCGAGGGCCAGGTGGTGCAGGTGCGCACGCCGGCCGGCGCCGTGATCAGCGGGATCGCCCAGGCGGGCGGGCTGGTCGAAGTGGTGTTTTAATGAAGTGCTGAAAGTCCACTTGATATGCGCTAAAGTTTGGGCAGAACGCGCCGTTACTTAGGCATATCCCGGTGCCAGCATTCGAAAACATTGCACCGGTCAGAGAGGAAGATGCTGTGAAAATTAACGACACCCCAAAAAGTACCCCGGTACTGCCGACCAATACGTCGGCGGCGGGCGCGCGCAGTGCCGAGCGCGCCGCGGCCACCAGCTCTCCGCCGACCGACAGCGTGCGTTTGTCGTCCCAGGGCCAGGCCCTGGCCGGTACCAGTGGCGCCAGCGCCGTTTTCGACACCAAGAAAGTCGAGCGCATCAAGTTGGCCATCGCCGATGGCCAGTTCCAAGTCAACTCCGAGAAGGTGGCTGACGGCCTGCTGGAAACAGTCCGCGACCTGCTGCACTCTCGCAAACGTTAAATTACCATGACCAGTCCACTTGCCACCTTGCTCGACGAACAACAGACGATCGGTTCCCTGATCGGCTTGATGCAACAGGAACAACAGTTCCTCGTCAGCGCGGACAGCGAAGGACTGGACCAGCTCACCCCGCAAAAGTCGGCACTGGTGCAACAGGCCGCGCTTCTCGCCAGCCGCCGCCACCTGGCCCTGGGCAGCGCCGGTTACCAGGCCAGCGAGACCGGCATGGCCGCCTGGCTGCTCGAAGCGGGCGCCGAAGCGCGCGCCCAGTGGACCGATTTATTGAATCGCACGCGCGCCGCCAAGGAACTCAACCGCGTCAACGGCATGCTGATCAACAAGCAGCTGACCATGACGCAAATCGCGCTGAACGCCATGCGCACCCCGGCCGGCAGCGCCGACGCCGGCTTTTATGGCGCCAACGGCCAGGCCACCGCGGGCGGACCATCGCGCCGTTACGTGGTCGGCTGATAATTCGGCGCGGATACGCCGGCGCCGCAGTAATCCCCCAAAAAAAACCGGCTTCGCATGCGCGAAGCCGGTTTTTGTATTTACCCCTCAGTTACCCTCAGTTTCCCTTACTGGCCGACATGGGCGAACATCACCGGGGCGGGCTCGATGCGGCTCTGCTGATCGAGTTTGCTCAAGTCCGTCAGATAGCTGCCGTTCAGGCTGATCTGGTAGGCATGGCGGCCGCTGACGAAGCGGTAGGACTTGCTGATGTCGAGGGTGTTCCACACCTTGCTGTGCGGCTTGACGGCGACAAAATCTTTCCTGGTCAGGGGGGCGCGCTTGACCATCATGCCGACATAATCGAGCGGGTCGCCGTTGGAGCTGTCGCGCACCTCGAACAGGTTGGCTTCCGGCTCATGTTCCTGCAGGTACACGCGCGGCACATACACCGTGCGCTCGCTCTGGTTGTCGATGATGACCTTGGCCAGCACCTGGCCGTCGTGCGATTCGACGGCAATCTTGCTGCTGACGCCAGCGGCGACGCCGTCGCGCGCGCCGGCGCCCGAGCTCATGGCCGTCATGGCGAGAATACCGGCGACGCCGGCGATAGCGGCAAGCAGCTTGCCGCGTTGTTGTATTGCGTTGAACATCAACTGCTCCAGGCTCGAAATGGCGGCATTGTGCACTGCTCCATCGAGGTTCGCAAAGTGCGTTTGCTCTAAGTTACAAATTGACCGGCGCCGTGGGCAGCAGGGGGACTGGCACCAGCGCGCAGCGCGCAGATGCCTGTCCCATGCTTGATTTAACGCGCCGGTATCTCCGTCGTTGTATCCGGCAACGCCGACAAAATCGTCACCGCCACCCGGCGATTTCGCGCCCTGCCCTCGGCGGTATCGTTGCCCGCCACCGGAATATTGTCGCCATGGCCGACCACCGTCATGCGCGCCGGCGGCACGCCGGCGTCGGCGAACAGGCGCACCACCGCGCCGGCGCGCGCTGCCGACAGTTCCCAGTTGGAGGGAAAGGCGGGCCGGCGGATTTGCTGGTTGTCGGTGTGCCCTTCCACCTGCAGGGAATGCGGATCGTTGCGCAGCAACACCGCCAGCGCGGCCAGCGCCTCGCGCGAGTTGGGGGTGAGAGTCGCGTCGCCCGAATCGAACAGCACGCTGGCATTGATCTCGACGGAGACGCCGCGGCTGTTTTGCGTCACCCGCACCTTGCCCTCTTTCACCAAAGGCGCCAGTGTCGAGGTCAGGTCGCGCGCTAAAGTCGTCAGCTTGTCGCGCTCGCGCCGCATCGCTTCGGCGCGCCGCTTGGCGATGATGTTGGGCAGCGCGATCGGCGGCGTCATTTCGGCGCGCGGGCCGGCGGTGCCGACCGCGGCGCGCCCGCCGAAGGCACTGCCCAGGGCATCGGACAGGGTGCGGTACTTGCCTTCGTTGACCACCGAGACGGCGTACATGACGACGAAAAAGGCGAACAACAAGGTGATGAAATCGGCGTACGAAATCAGCCAGCGCTCGTGGTTTTCGGCGTCCTCGACGTATTTTTTGCGGGCCACTGTTTCTAGTCCCGCGACAGCAGGCTGGCAACCCGTTCGTCGATCACCCGCGAATGGTCGCCGCTGGCAATATCGTAGAACACCTCGAGCAGGATTTCGTATTGCGCCACCGTCTCCGACACGAGCGATTTCAGCTTATTGCCGACCGGGTAAAAAAACAGGTTGGCCAGGCCGACACCGTAGACCGTCGACACGAACGCCACGGCGATGCCGGCGCCGAGGCGCGACGGGTCCGACAGATTTTCCATTACGTGGATCAGGCCCAGCACGGCGCCGATGATGCCGATGGTGGGAGAATAGCCGGCAGCCGATTCCCAGATGCGCGCGCCCTGCCGCTGCGAAAATTCGTACGCGCTGATTTCGGTCTCCAGCAGGCCGCGCAGCTTGTCGGGATGGATACCGTCGATCATCAAGCGCAAACCCTTTTTCACGAATTTATCGGTGGCGCGGTTCATTTGCGCTTCCAGCGACAGCAAGCCGTCGCGGCGCGCCGTCTGGCTCCAGTTGACGATATCGCGCGCCAGCTTCTGGCGCTGGTTCGGCGGCGGGCGGAATACCCAGCGCAGCATCTTGACGCCGCGCACAAAGGTCGGCGCCTCGGTCTGCAACAGCACGGCGCCGGCGGTGCCGATCACCACGATGGCAAACGCCGCCGGTTGCACCAGCGACGCGAACTTGCCGCCATCGATGGCGTGACCGACCAGCAGGCCGGCCAGCGCCAGCGCCAGCCCGATTACGCTGGCCCAGTCCATGCCTGCTCCCGGAGAGTTGCGCGCAGGCGGGCCACGGCCTGGGTGTGTAATTGCGACACACGTGATTCGGACACGCCCATGACGGCGCCGATTTCCTTCAGGTTCATTTCTTCTTCGTAATATAGACCCCTCAGGATTTTTTCACGGGGCGGCAAGGCGTCGATGGCGTCGATCACGGCCTGGCGGAAATCGGTGTCGAGCAGCGCGCGCAGCGGGTCGTCGTCGTCGACGGCGTAACGGTCGAGAAAACTGTCGTTGCCTTCGTTGTCGTGGAAATCTTCGTAATACACCAGCTGGTGGCCGCCACCGTCGGCCAGCATGTCCTGGTAGTCGGCCAGCGACAATTTGAGCGACTTGGCCACTTCCGACTCGGTCGGCGCGTGACCGAGCTTTTGCTGCAGGCTGGCCATGGCTGCTTCGATCTTGCGCATGTTTTGCCGCATCGAGCGCGGCAGCCAGTCGCTGTTACGCAATTCGTCGAGCATGGCGCCGCGGATGCGCAGCACGGCGTAGGTTTCGAACTGGGCGCCGTGGGTCTCTTCATAGCGGGAGATGGCATCGAGCAAGCCGATCATGCCGGCCTGTATCAGGTCGTCGACTTCCACACTGGGCGGCAATTTCGCCTTCATGTGGTGGGCGAGCCGCTTCACCAACGGCATGTGATCCGTCAGCAGCTGGTTCTTGTCGGCTTTCCCTTTGACGTTATACATTGATCTCTAGTTCAAGCGCCAAACCGGGTTTGTCCCCCTGCATGGCCAAGTGGTTGCATGCCTGCACGGGCAAAGCGGCCGGCCAGCTGGCGAAACGCCACCGACGCGCCGGCCAGAGGAAAGGCGTCGACGACGGCGCGGCCAAGGCGGGCGGCACGGTGCAGGTATTCGTCGGCCGGCACCGACCCCATCGAGGTCAGCTGCACGGCCAGGTAACGGCTTGCTGCGGAACACATATTATCGTATACAACCTTGGCTTCGGCTTCTGTCGCGCCCGTCACCAGGATGCCGAATGGGCGGCGCCCCAATTGCTGCGACAAGCGCTTGATCAAACTGTAGGCGGCGGTGATCGAAGCGGCGCTGGTGCCAACCTGCACGACGATCTCGGCGCTGTCCATGATCGGCACGGGAAAGCTGTCGTCGCTGCCGAATTCGCCATCGACGATGACCATGCCGCTTTGTTTCACCAGCACGTCGAAACTCTTGGCCAGGCGGCGCGTGTCGTCGATGCTGCAAGCGGCGCCGCGCTTCATGGTGGTCACCGCGAAACCCTGCGGCGCCTGGGTTACCACTTCATTGATGGCGCACTCCTGGCGCGCCACCTGCAGCAGGCTGGCGCCATGGGCCATGCCCAGCCGTTGCGCCACGCCGTATTCGGTTGAACAGGCGTCGACGATCAGCACGTCGTTGCCGGCGCGCGCCAGCGAGGCGCCCAGATTGACCAGCATGGCGCCCTTGTCGTCCTGCGCATGGGCCGAAAGAAAGGTGACGATGCGGGGCCGCGGCCCCGCCAGCATGCGGCGCAGGCCTTCGGCCTGATCGAAATCGAAATTAGCCATGCGACACCTCGCGCAAGCCATGCTGCATGGTGCCGGCCTGGGCCATCAGGAGCGGCAGATCGCCGTCCTCGAACTGGCTGCCGCCGTCGCGCGTCAGGCGGAAGGCGCGGTCGATCAGCATGGCGCGGTCGGCCAGGTGCAAGTCTTCCGGCACGCGCTGGCCGTTGGAGATATAGAACAGGCGCAGCTTCTGGCGGATCACCACGTCCAATACGTTGCCGATCGAAGCCGCTTCATCCATCTTGGTCATGATGCAGCCGGCCAGGCCGCTGCCCTGGTAGGCGCGCACCACTTCGTTGAGAGTTTCGTTGGTCGAGGTCGCGTTCAGGCACAGCAGGCGCTTGACGTCGGCGCCGGTCTCGCTGAGCATGGCGACCTGTTCGGTGACCATCTGGTCGCGCTGCGACACGCCGACGGTGTCGATCAGCACGGTGTGCTTGTTGCGCAATTCTTTCAGGGCGATGCGCAGGTCCGCTTCGTCCTTCACCGAGTGCACCATCACGCCGAGGATCTTGCCGTAGATGCGCAGTTGCTCGTGGCCGCCGATACGATAGGCGTCGGTGGTGATCAGGGCCAGCTTTTCCGGGCCGTGACGCATCACGCAGCGCGCGGCAAGCTTGGCGGTGCTGGTGGTCTTGCCGACGCCGGTAGGGCCGACCAGGGCGAACACGCCGCCCTTGTCGAGCACTTCATCTTCGTTGGTCATGCTGGTCAGATTGCGCTCCAGCACGGTCTTGATCCAGCGCATGCTGTCGTTGGCGTTTTTACCCGACGGCATTTTTTCGATCAGGTAGCGCG
>JAQGNM010000241.1 GCA_028291845.1 Massilia sp.
ACTCGACGCTCTACCGATCTAGCAATGACGCGTTGTCCACTGTCACGGTGCCAGGCCGGTAGGTGACACCGTAATTGGGCGCCGCGCCGCCGGCCACTGCAATCGGGTGGTTGCCGGCGGTGGCGGCGGCGCCAACGGCAGTCTGCAGGCGCAAGCCGTCGACCACGGCGGCGCTGTCGTCGTATTGAAAACCGCTGTAACTGGCCGACAGGGTCGGATCGGTCGCGCCATACACTTTTCGCTGGTCGTCGGCCGTCACCAGCAATTGCGCCCGGTCGACGGTGAGTGTGCCGGGATGGTAGCTGATGTCGTAATTGGTGGTGCCGGCAACCCCTTCGATGCCGATCGGATGCAGGCCGGCGCCGGCGGCCTTGCCGGTGGCGGTGTTTAACACCGGCGCCAGGCCCAGTTGCGCCAGCGTGTCGCCATTGCGCAAGCCGCTGGTGCTGCTAGTGAGGCGTGGATCGGCGCCGCCGTAGACTTTGCGCTGGTCGTCGGCGCCGATCGCCAGCGGCGCGCGGGTGACGGTCAGGGTGCCCGGATTGGCCGTCAGCGCGTAGCCCGCGGGCGAGGTGTAACTGCCGTCGATGGCGTAGCTGCCGGCGTTCGATGCCGCGCCCGCCGGGCTGCTATAGGCGCCGCTGGCGGCGTCGCTGGCCAGGTCGCCGTTGATCAGGCCAGTCACCGTGTACGTGAAAACGGGATTGGCGTCGCCGTACATGCGGCTTTGCGGATCGGCCTGCAGGGTCAAGGCCGGCTGCTCGCGGTAGATGAAATGGTTGCCGGCCAGATTGCCGCAGCTTGCGCCATACGTGCAGTCATACACGTTCGGGACCGGCCGCGAAGGCTGCAGGCCGCCCCTCGCCTCGCCCCGCCAGGTATCGGCAAACACCCGCCAGTTGCCATCGGCGCCGGGGGTGAGCGCGTGGCCGCCGCTGTTGTCGAACATGCTGCCGGCAACCAGTGTGATATCGCTGCCGATGGTGCGCACATCCTGTTGCAGGGTCAAGCGGCCGCCGGCGCGCAGCAGCAGGTCGCCCGCCACCACGGTGCCGCCGGCGGCGGAGATGGTCTGCCCGGCCGGATAATCGAAGCCGGGTGTGGCAAAGCCGATCCCTTGCAGCGCAGTCACGCTGACGTCGCCGCTGCTGGTGTAATTGACGTCGCCATGGGCGGCGTCGGCCAGCGACTTGGGCACGTTGAAGACGGCGGCGAAGCGCGCTGTGCTGTTGTTTGGTCCCATCAACTGGAAGTTCGACTCCGGCCGGGTACCGTTGAGCAAAAGGCTGGGCGCGGCGATGCGGGTGCCGCCTTGCTGGCTGACAGTGCCGCCCGACGACAGGGTCAAGGCCCCGCTGGCCTGCAGGTCGCCGGCGATATCGATGCCGGCGCTGCCGGCGCCACCGTTTTGCAAGGTCAGGTCGCCCGACCATGTACGGCCGAGGGAGTAACTGATGGCGCCGCGGTGTTCGGCGCTGCCGATCACCAGCCTGGCGGGACCGGCGCCGCCGATGCCCAGCGCGGCCGGCGAGATCACCAGCCCCGATGCGCCGGTGGCGCTGTCGCTGACCGTGATGGCGACATCGGCGGCGGCGCCGTTCACACCGCTGCCCAGGTCCTCGGCACGAACATTGACCGCGCCGCTGGTTTGCACCGCATTGGCAAACACGCTTTCGCTTCGGTAGCCCAGCATCGGCGCGCCGCCGCCGTTGCCGGCGCCGAGAACAATATCGCCGCGCTGACCGGCGCCGCCCGCGCTGACGCCGTCGAGGCGCAAGCCGGGCGCGCTGGCGGCGGTGACGCCGCGCAGGGAGATCGCGCCGGGATTGCTGCCGCTGGTGGCGACAATGCTGTCGCGCAGCCACAAGCCCTCGCGGGCCGGCACGCCGCCGGCGCCGGCGACGCCGACCAGGCCGTCGAGCCTGACCGCGCCGTCGACCGCCTGCAACGACAGTCCGGTCAGGCGCGTGCCGACCGCCACCTCGCCGTCGTACAGCAAGCTGGGGCTGGCCGTGCCGGAGACGATGAGGTTGCCGCCGCTGGCAAGCAGGCGCGCCGTGCTGTCGGTGACCACGCCGCCGCTGCCGCTGGCGCCGCTGACGATGCCGCCGTTTTCGTCATCGAAGTCCGAGCCGATCACCACCCCGGCAATGCCATCGAGGTTGCCCGTGCCGACAATGCGCAGGTCGCCGTTGGTGGCGGAGATGGTCGAATCGGCCATCTTGATCGCCACGCCGGTGCCGCCGGCGCCGGCGCTGCCCGACAGCACCAGGTTGCCACTGCCGGCGGCAATACGGCTGCGGAACATGCGCCCGCCGATGCCGTTGCCCTCCCCCGCGCTGCCGCTGATGCGCAGTGTACCGCCCGACTCGACCACCGCATCGAACAGTTGCAAGTCGACGGCGGAGGCCATGCCGCCCTCGCCGAACGAGCCCTGGCCCCGCGAGGCATTGATGTCGATGGCGCCGCCGGCGCGCATGACGGCGCCGTCGGACAGCGTCACTTGCGCGCCGCCGCCGTCGACGGCCTGTATGCGCAAGTCGCCGGTGCGGGCCGCGATCTGGCCGCCGTAAAGTTGCACGACGGTGCCGCCGCCGTCGCTGCGGATTTGCACACTGTCGTTGGCGACGATGCTGGCTCCTTCGCTGTTGCGGATGGCGACGCCGCTGCCGTAGCCGGCCGCACCGGCGCCGGCGATGGCGATCGAGCCGTTTGTCCATGGATAGTCGACAGGGTTGCCGAGGCGGGTGTCGATGGTGGCATTGTCGATGCGTACCCCATCGGCTTGCCGGTTGCTGTTGCCGCGCGCAGCCCCGTTGAACGGGTCGCTTTGTCCGAACAGGCGCACGTTGCCGCCGTTGCTGAAGATGCCTGACCCCGGCGCCAGATAGATGGAGCCGCCATCCCCGCCATTGCCCGAATTGGCGTTCAAGTCCACGTTCATCGGCGCGTAGCCGCTGGCGGCGATCGACACGGACGGCGCGATGACGATGTCCTGCGCTGCCGCCAGCGTCAGGTTCGCGTAGCCGCCGTTGCTCCCGATGCTGCTGCCGACATTGATGTTGCCGCCGCTTTCGGGCGTGCCGGTAAGCGGTGACGCCGGCGGCGTCGCATCGAGGGTGACGCTGGTGCCATTGGCGAGGGAAGCGGAAATCAATCCGGCCAGATTGGCGTCGACGTCGAAATTGGCCTGGCGCAGTACCAGATTTCCCCGATACAGCGGGTCCGCCTGATTGTGCAAGCCTTCGACATCGATGGCGCCGCTGGCGACGATGATGGTGCCGCCGGCGCCGCCGTCGCGGCCGTTGGCGCGCAGGGTGCCGAAGACGGCGGCGTTCTGCCTGCTGCCAAGGGCGATACTGCCACCGTTGCCAGGCCGGTAGTCATAGGGAGTTTCCGCCGGCGGCGGCGGCGGCGGCACCCGCGTGGCTTCGACGTTGATCACCGCGCCGGCATCGATGGTAATGGTCTGCGCGTAGCCGCCGCCTCTGAAAGCGTCGGTGAGGGTGTCGTAGCGGGTGGCAGGCCCGCCCACCCGGACCACGCCGCCACTGTCGCCGCTGGCATCGATCGAGGCGCCTTCGCCGACGCGCACGTCGCCACCGTTGATCTGGATCTTGCCGCCGTTTAGCGGCGCCGGGTCGATGAACGCCACCGGCGCACTCGCATCGAGCGTGCCGCCCACCTCGACCGCGCCGAGGCTGCCGCCGTCGAGCAGGATGCGGCCATTCCGTTCGACCAGGCTCCTGGCCCGCACCACGCCGGTGTTTTGCAGAACCGCGCTGGAGAACGCGTTGGCGGCGGCGATGCTCATGACGATATCGCCGCCATCGGCGATCAAGGCGCCGCCATTGGCCACCAGCGCGTTGAAGGCATCGGCGCCGACGGTGATGCGGGTCAGGCCGTCACCGGCAAAGTCGAGCGTGACCTTGCCGCCACCGGCCAGGCCGATGGTGCCCAGGCGCGCCGTGATGGTGCCGTCGTTGCGCACCTGGCCGCCCAGCAGCGCCACCGTGCCGCGCTCGGCGGCGCTGAGGCTTCCCTGGTTGACGACGCTGCTGTAATACGGACTGCCGCCCTCGAACACATAGCGCCCGGCGAGGAAATCCTGGTCGGTGATCGCCAGCGTCGAGGCGACCAGCGAACCGACGTCGACGCGCGCGCCGCTGCCGAACAACACCCCTTCCGGATTGACCAGGAACACCTGGCCGTTGGCGCTGATGCGCCCGGCGATGGTGCTGGCCTGGCCGCCGCCGACACGGTTGAGTATCACGCTGGCGGCCGACGGCTGGCGAAAGTCGACCAGTTCGCCCGCGGCGACATCAAAGCTGTTCCAGTTGAGGATGGCCTTGGGGCTGCCCTGGGTGATGACGGTGGTTTGCGCATTCGGCCGGCTCACCTGGACCTGGCCGGACGCCACCACCGGGCCGGCCGGGCCGCCGCGGGCGGCCGTGGAAAACAGCATGGCCACCGCCAGCGCGCCGGCGCGCAGGGTCGGCGGGCGGACATGGCGTCGAGGCGGGCGGACAGCGTGGGCGGCGGCGGACATGGCGGTCTCTTTCGGTGTGATGCGGCTCAATTGAAGGTCTTCACCAGTTGCGCGTAGGCGCGCGGGCTGCGCTCGCCGCCAGCCGGTGCCGCGCTGTCGCGGCGCGGCCACGCCACGCTGGCGCGCAGCGACAGCGCCGGCATCAGCGCCGCGTACAGGCCGGCGCCGTAGCCGGACAGGATGCGGGTGTTGGCTTCGCCCGGCAGCGGCGCATGGTTGAAGCGCACCCGCCCGAGGTCGTAGAACAGCGACAGGCTGGTATCGGCGCCCACGCTCCAGCGCCCTTCGGCGGTGGCGATCGCCGCTTCGTCGCCGATGCCGGTGGCGCCGGAAAACGCCCGCACCGAACGCGGACCGCCGACGGCGATCTTGTCGGCGCTGTCGAGATTGCGGTTGGCCCACTGGCCCGCCAGCGCGCCGTAGACATTGAAATTGCCGCTGACGGCCTGCAGGCGCGATAGCTGGTAGCTGGCGCGCACGAAGCGCCCGCCGGTGCGGCGTCCGCCCGGACCCTGGTCGACGGCGCGTTCGGAAGCCGAGCGGATGTCGAGCTGGCCGGCATAGGCGGTGACGGCCACGCTGGTAAAACCGCCGCCGTAGCGGCTGTCGCGCTGCTCCCACACCAGGCCGGCGTTGGCGGTGACGACCTGCTTGCGCGCGCTTTGCGCCACCGCGTCGATATCGTCGCGCAGCCGCTTCGCTTCCAGCGCCGCCTTGGCGAACAGGTTGCGGGTGCGTCCGCGCAGCAGCGGGTAGGTGGCGGCCAGTTCCAGCACGTCGGCGGCGCCGTTGGCGTCCAGTTCGGCGAACTGCCTGCCCAGTTCGTACTGAACGTGGGCGTAGGCGAGGCTGGTGCGCAGGCCGTTCCCGCCCACCGGCAATTCATACGACAGGCGGCCGAAATTCAGGCCCTTGCCGAAGGAGTTGAGCAGGCGCACGTCGAGATTGTCGCCCAAGCCCAGCGGGCTGTTCACCCGCAGCAGGGCGCCGGCGCGGTATTCGCCGGTCGACGGCGTGCCCTGGTTGTCGACATCGACGCTGAAGTTATAGCGCGGCACCGCTTTCAGCTCGACCACCAGGTCGTAGGTGCCGGCCGCCTCGCCCGCTTCCAGCGAGGCCTGGGTGGCCATGCCCGGCAGGTCCGACAGCAGCAGCACCGTGCGTTCCAGTTCACGGTCGCTCAGCGGGCGTGCGCGCGGCAGCGTGGCGCCGATCGCCTCGACCACCTTGTCGTCGACCCGCACGTCGTCGAGGCGCTCGATGCGCAGGCGCGCAAAGCGCCCTTCCAGCACACTCAGTTCCACTTCGCCGTTGCTGACATCCTGTTGCGGCACCACCGTTTGCGTCAGCACGTAGCGCGATGCACGGTAATGATCGGTGATGCGTTCGGCCATGGCGCGCAGGTCGTCGAGGGTGACGCGCTGGCCGATGCGCTCGGCCAGCAGCGCGGCCAGGGTGGCGTCGTCGAACGCGGTATTGCCGTTGAAGCGTACCTTGCGCAGTACGAAGCCGGCCTGGCCGGGCCGTACAGCGGCCGCCGGCGCGGCGGCTGTATCGGGCGGACCGACTGGCAGCGCCGGCAGCTTCGGCGACGGCAGCACTTGCGGCGGCGGCGGGCTCGCTTCGCGCAGTGCGCGGCCGGCGTCGACCTGGCGCGCCTGCGCGCTGCCGCCGGCCAGGGCCAGCAGGGAAAGCTGCAGCAACAGCGCTGCGCGGTGGGGCCGATCTGTGAAAACTGCCACGGTGGTCGATTCCTCGATTGATGGTTGCGGGCTTTGATCGGATGCGGCTTACAGCGCGGCCTTGCGCGCGCCGGCCGGCGGCGCCAGGGTCATGCGCCAGTCTCCCACCAGGTCGAACGCCGCCCAGAAGAACGGATGCGCAAAACGCGGCCGGCGCATCACCGTGATCTGGGCCGCCTGCATCGCCTGCGCCGCCGTGCCGCCGGCCGCCAGCCGGCCGTACAGGGTGGTCATCAGGAGCTCGGTGGAGTCGTCCGCCACCGGCCACAGCGACACCAGCAGGCTGGCGGCGCCGGCGCTCAGGAACGAACGGGTAAAGCCCATGATCTCGTCGCCGCGGGCGATCCGTCCCAGCCCGCTTTCGCAGGCGCTCAGGGTCACCAGCGACACCCGCTCCAGGTTCAGGCCATACACTTCGCGCGCCGCCAGGAAGCCGCTGTCGCCGTCGGCCGGCGCCAGCAGGATGCGCGACTGCAGGGGATCGACCACGTCCACTTCGGCATGGGCGGCCACGTGCAGGATGCCGGCGCTGGGGGCGATCTGGCGGAACTGCTGCTTGGAAGCGGCCGCCTGGGTGAAAATACTGTTGTTGGGGAACAGGTCGCCGATCAGCTTGACCTCGCGCTCGGCATCGGGCAGCGCCAGTTGGGCGTCGGTGCCGGGATTGCCGAAAGCGACCAGGCGCGGCGCCGATGACGCGCCGGCATGGTCGGCGGCGACCCGGCGCTGGCCGAGCGCCAGGGCGATGCCGGCCGATGGCGCAAACGCCAGCGGATGGCGCTCGATCAGATAGCGCGCGCCGCTGCCGGCGCCGTCGCGCAGCGCCTGGAACGGTAGATAATGCAGGCTGTCGTGCGGCACGATCAGCAACTGCTCGCCGTCGCGCAGCGCCAGCGGCGCCAGCAGCTGAGTGTACAGGCCGGCGCCCAGCGCGGTGACCGCCGGCTTGCGGTTGAACACGGACTGGCGGAATGCGTCGACCGCCAGCGCCAGCGCAGCGCGGCCGAGCGGCAGGCGCGCGCCCTGCACGCCGTCGGCGCGCACCACCCAGGCCAGCACGCTGTCGTCGAGCGTGTGAAAGGCAACGATGGCCTCGCCCTCGCGCAAATGGCGCCGCGCGACAGCGGCGCCGACGCCGCGCAGCGAGGCCGCGTTGTCAGCGGCGGCGGCGGCCCCCGCGACAACGCGGTCGCGCACCACATCGAGCAGCGCGCGCGAGCGGCTTTGTTCGGAGAGCAGCCAGGCGCCTTCGACGTCGCCGCTCTCGAACGCCAGGTCGATGGCGCGGTCGAACACCTGCTGGACGTCGCCGAACAGGCCGGACTTGAATTCTTCGCTGCGAAAACGGCTCCTGATCGCCTCGCTGGTGGCGGCGGCGTCGGCAAAGGCCTGGCGGGCCGCGTCGCGCCGGCCCATCGCCAGCAAGGTGCGGCCGACGCCGTCCTGGCCCCACAGGCGGTGGTAGGCGGCGTCGGAGCCGGCCGCCTGCGCGGCGACGTCGCCGAACAGGCGCAATGCCTGGGCATGGTCGCCTTCGGCCAGGCTCAGATTGCCGATGCCGCGCTTGTACGCGAGCTGCAGGGCAGACGGCGGCGCCGGCATGGCGCGGTAGACGGCGCGCGCGGCCGCCGGCTGCTTGTCGAGCAACAGCGCGTTGGCCAGGGAAATCTGCACCAGCGGCCGGTATTTGTCGCTGGCGATCGCTTCGGCGCGGCGGTAATGCTCGACCGCCGTGCTCGCCTGCC
>JAQGNM010000287.1 GCA_028291845.1 Massilia sp.
TGCGAAAGAGTCCGGCAAACCGCTGCGAATCGAGAACTTTTTGTTATCGTGCATGTTGTATTTCCGTATCTGATTAGATAACCTCAGCAGGCGCGCGCACGCAATGCCGTGCACGGCGCATCGCCTCATCCTTTTCAAGGTCAGTTCGTGTCCACCGATAGTCAATCCAGCGATCCCCAACAATTCAAGCCATGGTTACCGGCGGCCGGCAAACGCGACGCCGCCGCCTTCCGTTCGCTGTATGAAGCCAGCGCGCCGAAACTGTTTGGCTTCGCGCTGCGTATATTGCACAAGCGCGAACTTGCCGAAGAAGTTTTGCAAGAGAGTTTCGTAGCGATCTGGAACAATGCCGTCAATTACCAGCCCCATCTGGCTTCGCCGATGACCTGGATGGCGACCATCGTCCGGAACAAGGCCTTCGACCACTTGCGGCGTACCAATGCCGCGGTCGAAATCGACGCGGAACCTTTTGATGCCGAAGTAATCAATGCACTGCAGGACCCCCAACGCACACCGATCGAGGCGCTGCAAATGAGCGGCGACGCCAAGGCTCTGGCCTGGTGCATGGCTGCGCTCGAAGGCGCGCACCGCCAGGTGCTGGCGCTGGCGTATTACCACGACCTCTCGCACAGCGAAGTGGCGCGCCAGATGACGCTGCCGATCGGCACCGTCAAGACCTGGATTCGCCGCAGCCTGGAAAAACTGCGCGTGTGCCTGGCCAAGGGGGAGCGCGCATGAACATCCGCAACAACCCTATCCTGCGCCAGAAACTGGCGGCCGAATATGTGCTCGGCACCCTGCGCGGCGGCGCACGGCGGCGTTTCGAAGGCTGGCTGTACCACGACGCCGACCTGCGCAACCTGTGCGCCGAATGGCAACAAAAACTGGCGCCGATGGTCGAATTTGCCGGTGCGGTGGCGCCGCCCAAGCGGGTCTGGCAGGGCATCGAGCGCCAGCTGGGTTTGAATCGACGCGCGGCCGCCGGCTGGCGCTTCTGGCTGAGCGACAATCTGGCCTTCTGGCGCAGCCTGGGGCTGGTGTCGACGGCGATGGCGGCCATGTTGCTGGCGGTCGTGCTGGTGAACCGTCCGGCGCCGAGCCCGCAGCCGGCCATCAATTACATCGCCACCCTGGCCGACGACAAGACCAACACCACCATGCTGGTCACGGCCGATGTGCGCCGCCGCGACATGGAGATCCGCATGGTCGGCGACGTGCCGGTCGATGCGGCCAAGAGCCTGCACCTGTGGGCACTGCCGAAAAGCGGCCATCCCCGTTCGCTGGGCCTGATTACGGCCGGCCGCACGGTGCTGCCGATGCCGCAGCAGGGACTGGGCGACGATGTGGTCGCGCTGGCGGTGTCGCTCGAACCGAAGGGCGGCTCGCCCGATCCGAACGCGCCGACCGGGCCGGTGCTGTACAAGGGCGCCTGGCTGCGTTTGTAAACTACCAGCCGCGAAAAAAAAGCCGGTCTTCGCGACCGGCTTTTACTTTTTTTACTTTTAAATGCCTTACAGGGTTTATTTGGTGACGATGTCTCGCTGCATCGGCGCCAGTTTCGCCACCAGTTTATTGGCCACCGACGTCGCCACGCCATTTTTTTCCATGGCGATCTGCAGGTTTTCGGCCAGCGCGTTGAACTGGGCATTGGTGATCTTCAAGCCGCCATGGGTTTCCTTCATCGGCTCGCCGCCATAGGTGCACGGTCCGCCCGCCAGCACGCACAGTTGCTCTTCCAGGCGCATGCCGACGTGCTTCATGTCGGAATCGGAAAACGTCTCCTTGATGCGCGGGTCGGCCAGCACCATCGGCTTGAAGGTCTCGACGATGTTCTTGATGCCGGGTTTGCCGCCCAGGCCCTGGAACAGGGCGTCGTCGGCGGCGTGGGCGGGCGCGACCGCTGCAAGGGCCACGGCAAACACGGCGGCGGCGCGCATCGAGTGGAAAAAATTCATGGTCAGTTCCTTACTTTGGATACAGGATCATCTGCGTGCAGCGGAACAGCGCGATGGTCTTGCCGGTGTCGGCATGGGTGACGACGGCGTCCCATACCTGGGTGGTGCGGCCCAGGTGCGCCGGCTTGGCCACGCAGGTGATCACGCCGTCCCGCGCCGTGCCCAGGTAGTTCGATTTCAATTCGATGGTGGTGAAATTTTCCGCGCCATCGGGCAGGTTCACCCGGCAGGCGTAACCGCAGCAGGTGTCGGCCAGGGTTACCACGCTGCCGGCGTGCAGAAAGCCGTTCGGCGCCAGATGGTGCGCTTGCACCGCCATCCGCGCGGCCACTTCACCGTTGTCGACGCCGGTGATTTCCATGCCGAGATAGCCGGGAAACTTGCCCTGGCCGAGGGCATTGAGTTGATCGACACTGACTGCAGCTTTGCTCATTGGGGTCCTTCATGCGGCGTGGGAATCCGTCATCTTAGAAGAATTTGCGTCCAAGCGTGGGAACTTTGCCCCGCCACATCGATAGTTCTTGCCAAACATTAAATAGGACATAATTATCTTCAAGTAACTTATTTCGATTTTTGTTCGATATTTTTCTGGGCTAAAAATGGACCCTGCGCGCACCCCTCCATCCCTCAAAAAGCTTCATTTGCTATGGGAGAAGCTGGTGTGGCGACCGCTGGCCTGGCTGTGCCTCCAGTTATTCGGCCGCATCGACTGGCAGGCGCCGCGCTGGGGCCGCGCGTTGGCCGGCGGCGCTCGTCGCGCCGGCGCAACAGTGCGGGCCCGTCCCGCCGTCGGCGCCGTCGTCATCGTGCTGATCGCCGCCCTGGCTGCGGGCGGCTGGTACGGCCAGCGCTGGTGGAAGGCGCGTCCCAAGCCGCTCGAGGTGACCTTCAAAGTCAAGCCGCCGCCGCGCACCGCCATCGAGCTCGATGACCTTGAAGCGAGAAAGCCACAGCCGGTGTCGATCATCTTCAGCCAGAGCGTGGCGCCGCTGTCGCAGATCGACAAGGATGTCGACACCGTCGGCTTGTCGCCCGCCCTGGCCGGCACCTGGCATTGGGACGACGACCGCCATCTGCGCTTCACCCCGAAGGACGACTGGCCGGCCGGCGCCGACTATACGGTCAGCCTGCCGAAAAAAGCCTTGAAGCCGGAGATCCGCCTGCAGGAGCGCGAAGCGCATTTCAGCACCGCCGCCTTCGTCGCCAAGATCGGCAGCGCGCGGTTCTACCAGGATCCGCTCAAGCCGGCGTCGAAAAAAGTCATCGTCGACCTCAATTTTACGTACCCGGTGCTGCCGGCCGAGCTGGAAAAACGCCTGGAAATGCGCGAGGACGAACAGTCGAACGGCGTGCTCGGCATCGGCAAGCAAACCACCCGCTTCACCGTCACTTACGACAAACTCAAGCTCAACGCCTCGGTGGTGTCGAGCGATCTGCCGATCCCGAAGGATGGCGGCACCATGCATTTCACCCTGGCCAAGGGGCTCGCCGCGGCGCGCGGTTCGCCCGCCATCAAGGATGACCTCAGCGGCAACGTCGCCATCCCCGGGCTGTACAGCTTGAGCGTCGGCGAGATCGAACCCAAGGTGGTCAGCAACGACAAGAACGAACCGGAGCAGGTGCTGGTGCTGAACACCTCCACCGGCGTGCACGAGAAGGTCATGCAGCAGGCGCTGGCGGTGTGGCTGCTGCCCGAAAAAAATCTGAAAGCCGAGCTCAATCCGCGCGACGGCGAGCCGTTCGACTGGAGCAGCGTGGAGATCGACGAGCCGAATCTGCAACGGGGCCAGCGCCTGCCGCTCGAGGCGATCCCCGCCGAGCGCGAATTCACCGAACTGCACAGTTTTAAGTACAAGGCGCCGGTCGGCCGCTACCTGTTCGTGAAAGTCGCACCGGATATCAAATCGTTCGGCGGTTATGTGCTGGGCAAGGGCGTCGGCCGGGTGGTCAAGGTGCCGGCCTATCCGTCGGAGTTGAAAATTCTCAGCGAGGGGTCCTTGCTGGCGCTGTCCGGCGAAAAAAAGGTGGCGGTACTGGTGCGCGATCTGCCCGGCGTGAAAATCGAGATCGGCCGGGTACTGCCGGCGCAGCTGCAGCACCTGGTGTCGCAGGCGAGCGGCAGTTTTGCCAGCCCGGAGTTTTATAACGGTTTTGGACCGGACAACCTGGTTGAACGGTTCGAGAGAAAAGTGCCTTTGAGCGCGCAGCAGGCGGGCCAGGCCCACTACGAGGCGGTCGACCTGGCCGAGTATTTGAAAGGAGATGGCCAGGACCGGAGAGGGGTGTTTTTGCTGACGGTGACGAGCTACGATCCACAGGCGGAGCAGCGCGCCGCCACCGCCGCTGCCAGGGCGGCGCGCCAGCCCGGCGAAGCGGCGCCCGAGAGCGACGCCGAGGGAGAGGGAGACGGCGAAGGCGGCGGCCGCGATCATTCAGAGGAGGCCAAGACCGATAAAAGGCTGGTACTGGTGACGGACCTCGGCATCGTCGTCAAAAAGTCGCTGGACGGCTCGCAGGACGTGTTCATTCAATCGATTTTTACGGGCAAACCGGTGGCCGGCGCCGCCGTCGATATCGTCGGCGTCAACGGCCAGGTGCTGTTCACCCAGACCACCGACGCCACCGGCGTCGCCCATTTCGCCCGCATCGCCGGACTGGCGCGTGAAAAGGCGCCGTTGATGATCCTGGCGCGCAAAGACGGCGATCTGAGTTTCATGCCCTTGAACCGCGCCGACCGCGGCCTCGACATGTCGCGTTTCGACGTCGGCGGCGCCCGCAACGCCGCCGTCGCCGACCAGCTCAGCGCCTACCTGTTCAGCGACCGCGGCATCTACCGGCCCGGCGACACTTTTCACGTGGCCATGATCGCCAAGTCGGCCAAGTGGGGCACCGCCACCGCCGGCCTGCCGCTGCAGATCGACATCCTCGACCCGCGCGGCCTGACCGTCAAACGGGAAACCATCAAATTGCCCGCCGATGGCTTGATCGAAACCGCCTACACCACCCAGGACACGGCCCCCACCGGCAGCTACACCGTCAACCTGCACCTGGTGCGCGACGGCCAGGCCGGCATGCAGATCGGCAGCACCACGGTGAAGGTCCAGGAATTCCAGCCCGACCGTTTGAAAGTGAACGCACGCCTGTCGAACGGACCGGCCGAAGGCTGGCTCAGTCCGAACGATTTAAAAGCGCTGGTGGAGGCACGTAATCTGTTCGGCACGCCGGCGCAAAACCGGCGGGTGACGGCCGAGCTGACCTTGAGTCCCGCCTTCCCGGCATTTACCCGCTATCCCGACTACAAATTCTACGATCCCCTGCGCGCCAAGGAGGGCTACAGCGCCAAGCTGACCGACGGCGTCACCGACGACCAGGGCCAGGCCAGTTTCGATCTGGGCTTGTCGCGCTACGCCCGCGCCACCTACCGGGTCGGCGTGGTGACGCGCGTGTTCGAGGCGCAGGGCGGGCGCGGCGTGGCGGCCGAGACGGCGGCGCTGGTCTCCGAGCTGCCCTATCTGGTCGGCTTCAAGGCCGATGGCGCGCTCGATTACGTGGCGCGCGCGGCGCGCCGCAGCATCTCTCTGATCGCCATCGATCCGAAAGCGCAAAAGACCGCGGTGACCGGCCTGACCCTGCAACTGGTGGAAAACAAGTTTGTGTCGGTATTGACCAAGCAGAACAACAACACCTACAAGTACGAGTCGCGCAAAAAAGAGGTGACGCTGCGCGAAGAGAAGTTGAGCATCGCCGCGGCCGGCCAAAACCTGGCGCTCGATACCGCCACGCCGGGCAATTTCGCCTACGTGATTCGCGATGCCGCCGGATTGGAACTGAACCGCATCGACTACGCCGTGGCCGGGCGCGGCAACGTCACCCGCAGCCTGGAGAGAAACGCCGAGCTGCAGCTGACCTTGAATAAAAAGGATTACGTGCCGGGCGAGGACATCGAGATCAGCATCAAGGCGCCGTACGTCGGCGCCGGCCTGATCACCATCGAGCGCGACAAGGTGTTTACTCACCAGTGGTTCAAGACCGACACCCTGGCCTCGGTGCAGAAAATCAAGCTGCCCAAGGAGTTCGAGGGCAATGGCTACGTCAGCGTGCAGTTCATCCGCGATCCTGGCTCGGACGAGATTTTCATGAGCCCGATGAGTTACGGCGCCGTGCCGTTCGCCACCAGCCTGGCGGCGCGCACCAACAATCTGACTTTGAGCGTGCCGGAATTGATCAAGCCGGGCCAGAAGCTCAACATCAAGCTGACGGCGAATAAGCCGGCGCGGGTGGTGGTGTTCGCGGTCGACGAGGGCATCCTGCAAGTGGCGAACTACAAGGCGCCCGATCCCTTGTCTCTGTTCTTCCAGAAGCGCATGCTGGAAGTGAAAACCTCGCAGATTCTCGACCTGATCCTGCCCGAGTTCAAAAAGCTGATCGCCGCCAGCGCGCCCGGCGGCGACGGCGAAGGCGCCCTCGGCCGCAATTTGAATCCCTTTAAACGCAAGCACGACAAGCCGGCGGTGTACTGGTCCGGCATCGTCGAGGTCAACGGCAGCCGCGATTTTGTCTACGAGGTGCCCGACACCTTCAATGGTTCGATGCGGGTGTTCGCGGTCGCAGTCAACGACAGCGCGGTCGGCACGGCGGTTTCCCGCACCACCGTGCGCGGCGACTTCGTGCTTTCTCCGAATCTGCCGCTGGCCGTCTCGCCCGGCGACCAGTTCGACATCAGCGTGGGCGTGGCCAACAACGTCGCCGGCTCCGGCAAGGAAGCGCCGGTCACGGTGACGTTTGCCACTTCGCCGCAGCTGGAAGTGGTGGGCCCGGCCAGCCAGTTGCTTAAAATCGGAGAAATGCGCGAATCGGTGGCGTCGTTCCGCGTGCGCGCGCTCGACGGGCCGCGCGCGCAACTGGGCTCGGCCACCTTGAGCTTCAGCGCCGCCACCGGCGGCAATGGTGCAAACAAGAGCGCGAAATTGTCGTCCGACGTCTCGGTGCGCCCGGCCACCCAGCGCACTACCAGCACCGCCATCGGCGCCTTCAAGGGATCGGCCGAGGTGGCGGTAACGCGCGATATGTTCGGCCAATACCGGGTGACCGAGGCGGCGGTGTCGACCTTGCCGCTGGTGATGGCCAGCGCGCTGTCGAATTACCTGGCCGGCTTCGAGCACTTGTGCACCGAGCAGTTGATCAGCCAGACCGTACCGGGCATCGTGCTGGCCAGGCGGCCCGAATTTGCCGGCGCCGGCGGCGGCGCGGCAGCCAAACTGCCCGAGGCGCGCAGTTTCGAACGCGCCCTGTCGCTGCTGCGCACCCGGCAAAATGCCGAGGGCGGCTTCGGCATGTGGAACGCGGCGGCCGAGGCCGACGAATTCGCGTCCGTCTACGCCGCCCACATGCTGCTGGAAGCGCGCGAACACGGCGAGACCGTCCCCGCCGACATGCTGCAGCAGGCGATGGCCTATGTGCGCACGCTGGCCACCAGCCCCTCTTCAAACCTGCCCGGCCTGCGCGTGCGCGCCTACGCGGCGTACCTGCTGACGCGGCAGATGAACGTGACCTCGCCGATGCTGGCGGCCACCCGTGAGAGCCTCGATAAACTGTTCCCGAAAACCTGGCAAAGCGATCCGGCGGCGATCTACCTGGCAGCGGCCTACCAGCTGCAAAAGCAGGAGAAGATGGCGCGCGAGCTGGTCGACGTGCAGGTGGCGAGATTGGTGCGGCCGCCGGCACGCAAGGCGGGTGCCGACGATACCCTGTATTTCGTCGACCCGCTGGTGGAAGACGCGCAGACCCTGTACATCCTGTCGCGCCACTTCCCGGCGCGCGCCAAGGCGCTGCCGCCGGAGGCGATGACGGCGCTGGCCAAGGCGCTGGCGGCGAACGGCTACAACACCCTGTCGGCGGCATACCTGACGCTGGCGTTCGACGCCTATGCCGGCGCGGTGGGGGCGGATGCTGTGGGCAAGCTGGGCATCGTCGAAGTCCACAGCAAGGGTGGTAAAAAAGCGTTACAGCTGCCGGCCAACCTGGTGCCGCGCGCACCGTTCAGCGCCGGCGCCAACAAGCTGCAGTTCTCCAACGACAGCGGCTTGAACGCATATTATGCCGTCACCGAAACGGGCTTCGATCGCCAGCCGCCGGCGGCGGAAATCAGGAGTGGCATGGAAGTGGTGCGGGAATTTGTCGACAGCGCCGGCAAGCCGGTCACCACGGTGGTGGTGGGCGACGAAGTGACGGTGCGCTTGAAATTTCGCGCGCTGGGGCGCAGCGTGTATAACGCGGCGCTGGTCGACCTGATGCCGGGCGGGTTCGAGCCGGTGCTGGAGGTGGCGGCGCCGCCCGTCCCGGTCGACGCCGATGAGGCGCCAAAACCGCCATCGCAGCCAAACAGTCTGCCCGGCCTGGCCGGCAGCAAGTCGAGCTGGCAGGTGCACTATGCCGACGTGCGCGAAGACCGCGTGGTGTTTTATGGCGCCGTCACCACTGACGCCCATGAGGTGAGCTATCGCATAAAAGCCACCAACAGCGGCCGCTTCCTGGTGCCGCCGGCGTATGCCGAATCGCTGTACGACCGCAACGTGCGTGCCCGATCAAGCGGTGGCCAGTTCATCACCGTGGAAGCACCGGGTAAAAAGTGAAGCGGCTCGTTGCGGTCCTGGTCGTGGTGGCGCTCGCCCTGATGGCGGTGCGCCTGTGGCCGCATGCGCCGCTGCGCGAGGCGGCCGGCCTGTCGAGCGCCGTGTATGCGCGCGACGGCCAGTTGCTGCGCCTGTCCCTGGCGGCGGACGACCAATACCGTTTGTGGGTGCCGCTTGCCGACATCGACGCGCGCCTGCCGCGCGCCGTGCTGCTGTATGAGGACCGCTGGTTTTACTGGCACCCTGGCGTCAATCCGGTGGCGCTGCTGCGGGCGGCGGCGGGCACCTGGAGCGGCAGCTACCGGCGCGGCGCGTCGACCATCAGCATGCAGCTGGCGCGGCGCCTGTACGGCATCCACAGCCAGAGCGCCGGCGGCAAGCTGCGCCAGGTGGCGGCGGCGCTGTGGCTGGAAGCGCGTTATGGCAAGCGCGATCTGCTCGAGGCCTACCTGAACCTGGCGCCATACGGCGGCAATATCGAAGGGGTGGGCGCGGCCAGCCTGATTTATTTTCACAAGCGGGCGGCCAAGCTGACGCTGGCTGAAACCTTGAGCCTGGCGGTGATTCCGCAAAACCCGAGAAAGCGCGGCGGCGCGCAGACCGGCGAGCTGCAAGCGGCGCGCGCGGGGCTTGCGGCGCGATGGACGGCGGCATACGGCGATGCGGCGCCGGCCGCGCCGCTGCTGGCCAGCACAAAATCGCTGCCCTTCCTCGCTCCGCATCTGACCGACCGCCTGCTGCGCGAACGGCACGGCGGCGAAGTATTTTCGAGCGTTGACCTGCGCGCGCAAAAGACGCTCGAGCGCATCATGGCGCAGTTTGTCGACAACCGCCGCGGCCAGGGCATCGTCAACGCCAGCGCCATCCTGCTCGACCAGGACAGCGCCGAAGTGCGCGCCCTGGTCGGCTCCAGCGATTATTTCAGCAGCGCCATCGCCGGCCAGGTCAACGGTACCGAGGCCAAGCGCTCGCCCGGCTCCACCTTGAAACCGTTCATTTATGCCCTGGCGCTCGACCAGGGCTTGCTGCATCCGGCGACGATATTGAAAGACATGCCGACCGCGTTCGGGCCCTTCAGTCCGGAAAATTTCGACGGCCGTTTTATTGGTCCGATCAGCGCCCAGGATGCGCTGGTACGCAGCCGTAACGTGCCGGCGGTGGCGCTGGCGGCCAAACTGCATAACCCGGGGCTGTACGATTTTTTGAAAAGCGCCGAGGTGACGCGGCTGGCCAGCGAACAGCATTACGGCCTGGCGCTGGCCTTGGGCGGCGGAGAAGTGACGATGGAAGAACTGGCGCGCCTGTACCTGATGCTGGCCAAGCGCGGCGTGCTCGAGCCGCTGCGTTACCAATTGCGCGATGGCGCCGCACAGGTCCACCAGAACGCCGCGCGCCTGCTGTCGGCGGAAGCGGCCTTCATTACCCTCGACATGCTGCGCGCGAACCAGCGTCCCGACACCAGGGAGGCGGCGACGCCGCCGGTGGCGTGGAAGACCGGCACTTCCTGGGGCTTTCGCGATGCCTGGACGGCGGGCGTGTTCGGCCGCTACGTGCTGGTGGTCTGGATCGGCAATTTCGATGGCAGCGGCAATCCCGCCTTTGTCGGCATCGACGCCGCCGCGCCGCTGTTTTTCCGCATCGTCGATTCCTTGCGCGCGCAAGGGATCGACAAGCCGCAGCCGCAGCAGGCACTGACACTGGCGCCGCCGGCCGGCGTCACCCGCATCGAAGTGTGCAGCGCCAGCGGAGAATTGCCCAATGCGCTGTGTCCCGAGCGCGCCACCACCTGGTTCATCCCCGGCAAATCGCCGATCCGCGTGAGCGACCTGCACCGCGCCGTCACGCTCGATGCGGCCAGCGGCTTGCCCACCTGCGCGCACGGCCCCGGCACCCGCAGCGAGGTGTATGAGTTTTGGCCGACCGACATGCTGCGCCTGTTTCGCGAGGCCGGCATGCCGCGCCGGCAGGCGCCCAAGCTGCCCGACTGCGGCGCGCCGGCCGCCAGTGGCGACGATGCGCCGGCGATCGTCGCGCCGAACAGGTCGACCACCTACACGGTGCGCCTGTCGCAGCCGGTGCCGCTGGCCCTGCGCGCCAGCGCCGTGGGAGCGCACGACACCCTGTTCTGGTTCGCCAACGGCGGCTTGATCGGCAAGGGCCTGCCGGCCGAAGCGCTGGCGTGGATGCCGGCGGCGCCGGGGCGGGTTGAATTAAAAGTGGTGGATCAGCAGGGACGCTCGGACAGCCGTGAGATCGACGTCGAATTCGTCCCCTGACTGGCCGGCCAGGCAGCAAAACTTTTGCCATCGTGGCGATTGATGCTATCCTTTTTTGCAACGCACAACTTATCAACTACAATGAACCTGGACCTGGATTCCGGCGGCGCCCTCGCCACCGCGGCGCTGGTGGCGCACGAAATCGACCCGAAAAAAGCCCCGGCGCGGCAGGGTGCACAGGCGGCCGACGCTGCCCACACAGGGCCCTGCGCCAACTGCGGCGCCCAGCTGACCGGCCCCTACTGCCACCGCTGCGGCCAGAGCGCCCACGTGCACCACTCCTTGCTGCACCTGGGCGAAGAGTTCCTGCATGGCCTGCTGCACTTCGACACCAAGGCCTGGCGCACACTGCCCCTGCTGGTGGTGCAGCCTGGCCGCCTGACCCGCAACTACATCGACGGCAAGCGCAGCAGTTACGTCTCGCCGCTGGCGCTGTTTTTGTTCATGGTGTTCCTGATGTTTTTCGTCGTCTCCAGCGTGCTGCATGCACCCCAGGTCGGCGGTATCCCGAACGCCAAGGGCAGCATCGAACAGGATGTCGCCAAGGCCAAGGTCAAGCTGGCGGCGGCTGAAGCGAAGCTGGAGCAAGCGCGCGCGGCGGGCCAGAATGTCACCATCGCCGCCACCGGCGTCGAAGTGGCGCGCGCCTCGGTGCGCGATACCGAGGAAGCCATGGCGATGGTCAGCGGCGGCGACGACAGCCTGGAAAAGGTGGTGAAAAAAATCAGCGAAAAAGACGTCAAGGTCGATACCGGCCTTCCCCGGGTCGACAGCGCGATCCGCTTCGCCATGGCCAATCCCCAGTTCAGTCTCTACAAACTGAAAAACGCGGCGTCCAAATACAGCTTCATGCTGGTGCCGATTTCGCTGCCGTTTTTGTGGCTGATGTTTTTCTGGAAGCGCGGCATCACCATGTACGACCACGCGGTATTTGCCTTGTACGGCCTGTCGTTCATGGCCTTGCTGGTGATCGTCGCTTCTCTGATGTCGGCGGTCGGGCTGTCGTCGGCAACCAGTTATTTGCTGCTGCTGGCGCCGCCGTTTCACATGTACATCCAGCTGCGCGGCGCCTATCGGCTCAGCGCGGGGAGCGCCCTGTGGCGTACCGTGGTGCTGCTGTTCGTCGCGCTCACCGTGATCACCTTGTACCTGCTGCTGATTTTGACAGTGAGCCTGGCATAGGGTGTTTTGGCGGCGCCGCCGCGCGCGCAATATTGTAAATATCGGATTTATGCCACGCCATATTCATCATATTTGATGGTATTCCGCGAATTTTCGTCAAATATGATGATTTAGCCAATGCGAAGTGGCTGAGAAACCTGCAATCGCCATTGACGAGCTGGCAAGGATGCAAAAGTTCGCCTCGGAAATACCATCATACTTGATGATATTTCCGAGATTTTCATCAAATATGAGTAACTTCGCGCTATACTCGTCGCATGACGTCATCCAGACGGCCATTCGAAGGAATCAAAGTGCAGCGACCGGAGGCGAGTTTTGCCACCCCAGAAGTTACGCAAGCCGCACGTGCGCTCGGCTTGGCCATCAAACAAGCCCGGCTTGCTCGTAACCGGACACGCAAGGACTTTGCAGAGCGTGCGCATATCAGTCCCGCCACACTAGACAGGCTTGAGCACGGCGATGTCGCGGTGCGCATGGGTGCCTGGTTCGCCGCCCTGCAGGCAGCCAATTTGCTGCCCTTGCTGGAAAAACTCTCAAACCCGGATGCCGATACCTTGGGGCGCGTTGAACGGGAAAAGCGGCGCGCCGGTGCGATGCGAAAAAATGCCTATCCTGTCAAGCCTGGCGCCAGCGACGACGACTATGATTTCTGATGCCTGGATCACCACTGTCTTCATCCATTTGCCCGGCGCTGCCGAAGCAGTTCCGGCAGGCCAGCTGATTGTCAAGGAGGAGGGCGCGAGGGTATTGTCGTCGACATTCGGCTATGGCAAAAAGTATCTGGAGCGTCAAAAGGCGGCCCCCATCGACCCGGCCAGCCTGTCGCTCGACGGCGCCCTGTCGGGGAAAGAACAACTGTACGAGCCCGTCAATGCGCTGGTGATGTTTGGCGCCATCCGCGACGCGATGCCTGATGCATGGGGGCGGAGGGTGATCGAGAACAAGATGAAGGTGGAGCCGAATAGTCTCCGGGAGTCAGAATATCTCATGCAGTCTGGAACGAATCGCTTCGGCGCGCTGGACTTTCGGCCAAGCGCCTCATCCCCGGCGCAGAGCAAGGCACTTCCCGATATCGCCGACCTGCCGTATCTGCTGGAAGCTGCGGACAAAGTACAGAATCATGAGCCGGTTCCCCAACATCTGCGCCAGTTATTCGATGCCGGGCCGAGCATGGGCGGGGCCAGGCCGAAGGCGGTGGTCAGCTATAAAGGTCGAGCATGGCTGGCAAAATTCGATGCCAGGGACGATGCGTTCGACGTGCCCGGTATCGAGCAGGCCTGCCTGGAGCTGGCGCGCAAGTGCCAGCTGAATGTTCCCGAGACGGATATCGTCACGGTCGCCAGCGGCAAGAAAGTCATGCTGATCGAACGCTTCGACCGTGAACTGCTGCCGGGCGGCGACTTCGGCAGGCGTCATGTGGTCAGCGCGCTCACCATGCTGGGATTGCATGAAAGCGAGTCACCGAAGTCCAGCTATGCTGCGATTGCTCGTCGCATTGCCGAGATCGGGACGAAAAACAGCGTCAAGGCCGACTCGGAAGAGTTGTTCGGTCGAATGGTATTTAATATTTTGGTGGGCAATGACGACGACCACTTGCGTAACCATGCCTTTGTCTGGGACGCCACCCACCGCGGCTGGATGCTCAGTCCGCTGTACGATGTTCTTCCGAAACCGCAGCAAAGTAGCGAACGGTTCCTCCATCTCAGCGTTGGGGCGCGTGGCCGATTGGCGACACTGGACAACGCCTTGTCGCACGCAGGGCAATTCGGCATTCTTCCTGCTCGGGCGAAAGAAATTGTCAATCGCATCGCAGGCGAGGTGAGAGAGTGGCGCACCTTTTTCGAGTCCGACATGGGCCTGTCGACGGCAACCTGCGACAAGGTGGCGTCGGCGTTTCGCAAGCCTTCCGAAATCGGCGGCTAGGCGCTCTCGCCGAGACCTGCCGCCGAATCTGGCCTAACGGCGTTTTTTGCCGGCGCTGGCGTATTTCGGGTTGCCGGCGCCGCTGCGCTGGCGCGCGGCGGCGTTCTGCTGCTGCAGGATCGCATCGACCCGCTCCGACGCCGTGCGCGACAGCTCCTGCGCCAGTTCGACGCTGGGAAAAATATCCGGTTCACGGTAGGCCACCCAGGCGTAGGCCGAATAGCGGCGGCAGGCGTCTTCCACCTCCTGCAAATTGAGCCAGCGCAGCGACGCCCCCTCGGGCTCGAGTTTGCAGACGCGCTGCTTCGACAGGCACTGTGCCCAGTATTCCCACGCGCTCTGCAGCGACGGCACCTTGCTCGAAATCGGCACCAAGGACAGCATGAACTTCTGCGCCACCGTCAGGTTCGGCAAGGTATCGAGCCAGATGGCCCGCTCGGACTGGTCCTCGGTGATCTTTGGATAAAAGAAGCCGTCCGGCACGTCGATATTGTGCACGAAGCGTTTGAGTAATTTGACCAGCGAGCGCTCGTTGGTGACCGCTGAAATCCGGTGCAGCTGCTCGATCGACGGCGCCACCGCGAAGCCGCTGGCGGGAATCGGCGCGAGCTTTTCTTTCAATAGAGCGCGCATCACTTCGTGCGTCTCGTCGTCGTAGCCGGCCACAAAACCTTCCTCGTGCACGCCGTAGCGGCCGGCGCGGCCGGCGATTTGCCGCGCCAGCGCCGCTGAAATTTCTTCTTCCTCGTAGCCGTTGTACTTGATGGCGGTGGTCATGACGATGCGGGCGATCGGCATGTTCAAGCCCATGGCGAGGGCATCGGTGCCGACCACGATGTCGGCCGTCCCATCCCTGAAACGCTCGGCCTGGGCGCGCCGCACTTCCGGCGAGAGGTTGCCGTAGACGGTGGCCACCGACAAGCCGGTATCGGTGATCATGTCGCGCCATTTGAGCACTTCCCTGCGCGAAAAAGCGATGACGGCGTCGCCCCTTCTCAGGTTGCGCAGCTTTTTGACCGGCGCCGGCTCCATCGCCAGCGGCGCCATCCGCTTGAGCACGTGCACCTCGAGCGGACATTCGAGCCGCTCGGCCAGCGCTTCGATGGCGCGGCGCGCTTCCGGCGCCCCCACCAGGTACACCACCGAGGCGGGCGCGCCGCACACGGCGGCGGTCCAGGCGGCGCCGCGGTCGCGGTCCGACAGCATCTGGATCTCGTCGATGACGGCCACCTCGACCCGGTTGCGGGTATCGAGCATTTCGACGGTACTGGCCACGTGGGTGGCGCCGGGCGCGAGCCGGCGCTCTTCTCCCGTCACCAGGCTCACCTTTAACGGCTTGCCGTGCACGCTGACCGCTTGCATGCGCTCGAAATTTTCCAGCGCCAGCAAACGCAGCGGCGCCAGGTAGACGCCGCTCGGCGCTTTTACCAAGGCTTCCATGGCGCGGTGGGTTTTACCGGAATTGGTGGGCCCGAGCAAGGCGATGAATTTGCGCGGCATGCGGCTGGCCACCTCGAACGATTGCGGGTATTCGGCCAGGTTGATGCTTTGCTTGGTGCGCGCGGCGTACTGTTCTTCCTGCTCGCGTTCGACGGCGTGAATGATGCGCTGGCGGATGCGGTCGAACACATATTCGGCTGGCTCGGCCGTCTCCAGGTCGGCCAGGGTGCCGAGAAAGGTCATGGCGTCGAAATCGCAATCGTCGGCCAGCGCGGCGATCTCGCGCACGAACGCCTCGACGCTGTGCTGCAGCGCCGCCATCGCTTCCGGACTGGCGCGCTCGAGCACCAGCGCCTGCTGGGCCTCGGCGTCCATTTTTCTCCACTTGCTCGGCTTGGCCAGCACGCCCTGCGGCGGCACCAGTTGCCACGGCACCCGCAAGTCTTCAAAGCGCACGATGCCGTTAAAGCGGACATATACCCTGCCCTCGGCCTTGACCAGGGTGGCGCCGTCCGGCATGGCCTGCCTCAGTTGTGGGTCGAGGGCGCTGTCGTCGGTGTCAAGCGCGATGGGGGCAGGGAGGTCGGTATTCGATGGCATGGGGTACGGGCAAGTTGGATCAGCATTACTATAGCGCGCCGGCGGCCAAGCGCGCTTTAGAACAGCGCGCGCATGTCGAGCCGCGTGCCGCACATGGCGCCGTCATAACCAGGCAGCGCCGCCAGCACATTTTTAAAGGCCTCGCTGGCCATCGCCGTTTGCGCCGCCACCAGCAGTGGCGCCTCCAGCGCACTGGCATCACACGCCAGAAAATACTGCTCGCGGATGACGGGAATGAAATCAAGATCGAATCGGCGCGCCGCCGTTTCCACCCCAAAACTGACGTCGGCCATGCCGCTGGCGACATAGGCGGCCACCGCCGCATGGGTGAACTCGGCGGTGCCGAAACCGTTGATGGCGGCGGCGTCGATGCCGGCATCGGCCAGCAACAGTTCAAGCAGCACGCGGGTGCCGGAACCCTTCTGGCGGTTGACGAAACGCAGGCCGGGACGGGTCAGGTCCTGCAGGCCCTGGACGTTTTTCGGGTTGCCCTTGGCGACAAAAATGCCCTGCATGCGGTAAGCCAGATGGATCAGCGCGTGGCGCTGCGGATCGAGCCACGGCCGGTATTTCGCCGCCGCCGCCTGTTCGAATTCGCCCACCGGCAAATGAAACCCGGCCAGCTCGCACTCGCCGCGCGACAGCGCCGCCACCGCCTCGCTGCTGCCGCGGTACTTGATGTCGACGGTGACGCCCTGCTCGTTCAACTGCGTCACCAGCGCGGCCACCGCGAAACCGTGCGACGCGGTGATGCGCAGCACCTGGGCGTCGTCGGCCAATACCCGCGCCAGTTCCTGCTGCAGTTCCGAAGCCAGGCTGTCGAGCATGGGCGTCAAACGCGCGTGGATGCGGCGGTCGGCCCACATCAGCTTTTCAGCCAGCGGCGAGAGCACCGTGCCCTGCCC
>JAQGNM010000422.1 GCA_028291845.1 Massilia sp.
CGGTGCTTGGCCACTTCACCTTCCCGCGCCTGGAAGGGGTCAATGTGCTGGCCGAGCTGGGGGTGCTGTTGCTGATGTTCATGATCGGCCTGGAACTGTCGGCGGCGCGATTATGGGCGATGCGGCGCTGGGTGTTCGGCGCCGGCAGCGCGCAGGTGCTGTTCAGCGCGGCCTTGCTGGGCGCCGCCCTTGCCGCCTGCGGCCTCGACTGGCGCGCCGCGCTGGTGCTGGGCCTGGTGCTGTCGCTGTCGTCGACCGCCGTGGTGATGCAGCTGATGGCGGCGCGGCAAACCACCACCAGCGCCCTCGGCCAGGCCGCCTTCGCCATCCTGATGCTGCAGGACCTGGCGGTGGTGCCCCTGCTGATCCAGATCGGCGTTTTAAGTGGCGGCACCGGCGACAGCACCGGCAACAACGCGGCATTGCTGGCCCTGATTACCATCTCCAAGGCGGGCGCGGCGATCGTGCTGATCTACCTGGCCGGCGGGCGCATCGTGCGGCCGCTGTTTCGCAGCCTGGTGCGCCACCATCAAAGCGACGTCTTCATGGCGCTGATCCTGCTCACCACGCTCGGCATCGCCGGCTTGTCGGCCGCCGCCGGGCTGTCGATGGCGCTCGGCGCCCTGATCGCCGGCGTGCTGTTGGCCGAAACCGAGTTCAAGCACGAGATCGAGCTGATGATCGAGCCCTTCCGCGGCCTGTTGATGGGACTGTTTTTCATGACCGTCGGCATGGGCACCGACATCGGCCAGATCGTCGAGGCGCCGCTGCTGCTGGCGGCCAGCCTGGCTGGTCTGATCGCCATCAAGACCCTGGTGACCAGCCTGGTCCTGCGCGCCGGCGGGCTGGGCTGGGGCAGCGCTGTCGAAGGCGGCCTGCTGCTGGCGCAGGGCGGCGAATTCGCCTTCATCGCGGTCGGCTACGCGCTGGCCGGCAATTTGTTCGACGGCGCGCTGGGCCAGCGGGTGATGCTGGTGGTGACCTTGAGTTTATTTGTCACGCCGGTGCTGGCGCGCCTCGGTAAAAGCATCGGCGACGCCGCGGCGCGGCGCCGGCACTTCGCCGCCGTCGCCGTCGAAGGCGCGCCGCAGCAAGCGGCCGGCCACGTCATCATCGCCGGCTACGGCAGGGTCGGACAAATGCTGGGGAAGCTGCTGGCGGCGCAGCACCTGCCTTACCTGGCCTTCGAGGCCGACGCCGTGCTGGTGGCGGCCCTGCGCGAACAGCAGCACCCGGTGTATTTCGGCGATGCCGCCCGCGCCGAACTGCTGCGCCGGGTGCACGCCGGCCAGGCGCGCGCCATCGTGCTGACCATGGACCACCCGCAATCGTCGCTGCAGGCGGTGCTGGGCATCCGCCGCGAGTTTCCCGACATCCCCCTGTTCGCCCGCGCGCGCGACGAGCAGCAGGCGAGATTGCTCAAGGCCGCCGGCGCCACCGTGGTGGTACCGGAAACGCTCGAGGCCAGCTTGCAGCTGTCGGCGTTCGTGCTGGAAGCGATGGGACTCGATCAGGCAGCGCTCGACGCCGTGGTCGATGGCGAGCGCGAGGTGTTCAATGCGGCGCTGTCGAAGGCCTGAGGGCGGCTCGCTGCGGTACCTAGGTGCCGCGCCACTTGCCTGCGACGGGCAGCCTGCTTATTTGACCCGGTACAGCGCACACAGCTTGTTGCCCGACGGATCGCGCACATAGGCCAGATGCACGCCTTTGCCATCGCGCAGTCCCGGTGGTTCTTCGCAGCTGGTGCCGCCATTGGCCAGGGCGACATCGTGAAAGGCCTGGACCTGTTCGGGCGAAGTGCATTTGAAACCGACGGTGCCGCCGTTGGCCGGGGTCGCCGCTTCGCCGTTGATCGGCTCGCTGACGCCGAAGGTGTTGCCTTCGTGGCGGTAAAACAGGCGCTTGTGGCCGGAATCGGCGGTGTTTTGAATCGGCTCGCCGGCACCCAGAGTGGCGAGGACGGCGTCATAAAAACGCTTCGATTGTTCGATGTCGTTGGTACCGACCATGACGTGATTAAGCATGCATATCTCCAGTTTGACCGAGCGGATGTCGGGCTGGCGTGAATGATAATATAAATGTCGCGCAACTCTTCCGGAACCGCCGCATGCTGTCAACTTTACGTATCGCTATCGCCACCCTGCTGCTTGCAGGAGGCGCGCCGGCGCTGGCGGCGCCGCCCTGCAAGCCGGCCCAGCTGCGCCTGACCGTGGACGGCGCCGACGGCGAATTGAACGGCATGTCGCATGCCGGGGTCGCGCTGTCGATCCGCAACGTCGGCCCGGACTGCACCCTGGCGGCGCCGCCGCTGGTGGCCTTGCGCGATGCGCGCGGGCGCCCCCTGCGCACCCGCGCCAGGGCGGCGCCGGTTGCCAAGGCGCTGCTGTACCTGGGCGGCGGCCATCGCGCCGTGATGGTGCTGCGCTGGATCGCCGCTCCCGTGTTTCCGAATAGCCGCCAGTTGCAGGCCGCCGAAGTGCGCCTGCGTTTCGGCCGCGTCAGTCTCGGGGCGCCGCTCGACGCCCGCCTGTACGGCGCGGCCGGCAAGGCGGTCGAGTTCGAACAAGGCCCGCTGCGCGTGGTCGAAGGCATGGCGGCCGACCTGTAGCTGCCGCCACTTTCAATTTACATTTGTACGTGCTTCTTCAATCGTCCCCATGATCGAACCGCGCTGTCTTTGCTACAGTCTCGACATCATCACTGACCGGAGTCACCCATGAAAGCCGTTGGATACCACCAGCCCCTCCCCATCGACCAGGCCGAAGCGCTGCTCGACCTTACCCTGCCCGAGCCGACACCAGGCCCGCGCGACCTGCTGGTGCGCGTGCACGCGGTGTCGGTCAATCCGGTCGACACCAAGATCCGCCGCCGCAAGGCGCCACCCGAGGGCGAGGCCGTCGTGCTGGGGTGGGATGCGGTCGGCATCGTCGAGGCGGTCGGCAGTCAAGTGTCCGGCTTTGCCACGGGCGATCGTGTGTACTATGCCGGCGCCATCGACCGCCCCGGCAGCAACAGCGAGCTGCACCTGGTGGATGAACGGATCGCCGCCAGCGCGCCGGCCAGCCTGAACGATGCCGAAGCGGCGGCACTGCCGCTGACCTCGATCACCGCCTGGGAACTGCTGTTCGACCGCTTGCGCGTACCGAAGGGCGGCCACGGCGGCGCCGGCCAGACCCTGTTGGTGATCGGCGGCGCCGGCGGGGTCGGCTCGATCCTGATCCAGCTGGCGCGCCAGTTGACGCAGCTGCGCGTGGTGGCCACCGCCTCGCGGCCGGAAACGCGCCAGTGGTGCCTGGAACTGGGCGCCCACGCCGTCATCGATCACCATCAGCCCCTGCTGGCGCAACTGCAAGGCGAAGGCATCGGCGAAGTCGACATGGTGGCCTCGCTTACCAATACCTTTGAACATTACGAGCAGATCATCGAAGCGCTGCGCCCGCAAGGCCAGATCGCCGTGATCGACGACATGGACGTGCTCGACGCCATGAAATTGAAAACCAAATCGATCTCCCTGCACTGGGAGCTGATGTTCACCCGCTCGCTGTTCCAGACCGAGGACATGGGCGAACAGGGCAAATTGCTGGCCGAAGTGGCGCGCCTGGTCGACGCGGGCCGCATCCGCAGCACTGTAAACGAGCAGTTCGGCGCCATCAATGCCGCCAATCTGCGCCGCGCGCATGCCTTATTGGAAAGCGGCAAGGCGCGCGGCAAGATCGTGCTGGAGGGTTTCGAATGAGCCCCGATTCATAACAAGCATAACAAGCTCATGTACTGAGTTGCACGTGTTCCGACGCAAGAAGCACACCGCCGTAGCGCGGTGCCCGCCCGCGCCGTCCATCGTCGAGGCGTACCGCGAGCTGACTCGGGTTTGCGTCACCCCAAAAATCATCCGGCTCTGCCGGTGAATTTTTGCCTGACTGCGTTTGCGCCTCTAAGCCGGTTTGAACCTTGTAGTACTGACTAGCTCAAACAAAAGCAGGTTTTTACTTTTGTTTGCTCAACGCTAATGCGGCACTGCGACCGGCGCGAACGCTTTCCACGATTTGACAATGTCCTTGGCGGCGCTGTCGGCCTGCGCGGCCAGCACGCCGCGGACGAAGCCGATGCTGCCATCGAGCTCGGGATGTGCCTCGGCCAGGCCGGGCAGCAGGCGCGCGGCGACCGCGTAATCGTTGAGCAGGCCCAGTTCGTCCTGCAGGCGGCTCAAACCCTGGACGTAGCGGCGCCCGCTGCCGGCTGAAAACAAGGCAGCGAAAAATTCGGCCGCATACCGGCTTTTTTTGGCGGCGATGCGCAGCCGGTGGCGCGCCGCCGGGGTGGCGCCGCGCAAGCCGGTAGCGCGCTTGCGCAGCCGCGCATGATTGCGTTCGACGATCGTGCGGGCGAACTTGCCGACCGGGCGCAGCAGCTTGTCGTTGGCGGCCGGCGCCGTGCCGCCGGCGCGCCAGCCCCTGGTCCATAGCCAGCGCGAGATGTTCAGCATCAGGCGGGTGTAACGGGGCGAGACGACCGCCGCCGCGGTGCGCTGACGATGCTCTTGCGCCTGCTCGGCGGCCAGTTGCTGCACGCCGGCCAGATCGGCGCCGTCCAGCGATTTTTTGGCCACCGCCGGCAGGGTCGAGGTCGACAACACGTCCCAGTCGCGCGCTTCGCCCAGTTCGCCGGCCAGCCAGTCGAGTTCGGCCTGCAGGTCCGCCGGCAGGGTTATTAGTTCCTGATACATGCCCAGGGCCGAGCGCAAGCGGCGCATGCCGACCCGCATCTGGTGCAGGCCTTCGACGTCGCGGCCCTCAGCCACGCCCTGCTCGTTGCCCTGCATGTGCGCCAGACAATTCGAGACGATCGCCAAAAACGCCTGTTCGGCCGTCATCTGCGGCGACAGCGCAGGGGCGCTGGCCTTGACGGGCTGATCTTGCGCCGACGCCAGCAAGGCGTAGCCCCGCTCGGCGTTGCTGCGGTTGCCCAGGTGCAGTGGAACATCCTGCTGCAAGCCAAGCGCCAGATCGAACAACTGGCCGACGTCGCCCGCTTTGAGTTCGAGTTCCAGCTCGCTAATCGGCGCGTCCTTGCCGCCGCTTTCGATGGCGCCGAGATCGAGGGCGCATTCGACCAGTCCGCCATCGGCCAGCGGCACCTGCCAGACGGTGCGCGTGACCCGGGTGGCAAACACCGGCGCCAGCCGCTTTTTCAGGGCCGGGCCGGACGACAGCTGGTGCAGCACTTGCTTGTCGTCGATGATGTTCTTCAACCGGCCCAGTTCGGGCGTGGGTCCGGCCACCGGCCATTCCCATTTGTCCCGGCGGTGCAAGCCGCCGGCGCCGGCGCCGGCATTGCTGGCGTGGCCGTCGCCCTTGACGGTCTGCAGCCAGCGATTCTGGGCGCGGCGCACCCGCAGGTCGATGTGGCGCCGGTGCAGGCGCTGGTCGGGCGTGTCGAAATAGGTGTCGAACTGCTTTTGCTCGCGCGGCGGCGTGGCGTTTTCGGGATTGAGCAAGGGATGATGCAACAACGCATCGCGGTATTGCGCGTCGACCAGCAGCTTGAGTTCCACTTCCATGACGGCCTCCGCGGCGAATTGAAGTTCGACAGCGCCCGCGGTGAAAAGTGCGGACAGGGCACGTCGCAGTGTGTCATCACGCGGTCACACGGGACGATTATCCTCCTGTTCATTCCTCGATATGTGATTTGGCCCGCGCTTTTTCGGAAGCGCGGGCGTTTTTTTCGCACAGTCGATCGCGCAACTGACGACGCCACTGAGGGACTCCCCCGGTCAGGTCCTGATCGCTTTGCGGGCGGCGGCGCAGCCCCACCAGGCCGCTTCCTCGAACACCGAAAACCCCGACAGGTCGGCGTGCGCAAAGGTGATCGGCCCGTCGAGTTCGCGCAGCGCCGCCGCGCCGGCGTTGTTGCGGAACCCCGGCAGTGGCGCCGCCATCGCGTGGCCCCGTAAAGTGATGTCGACCCGCTCGACGCACGGCGCGAACTTCCAGCCGTAGGCGGCTTTCAAGTCGGCGCTGGCCAGCTCGATCAGCTGCGCCGGGCTGGCGCTCATCATCCAGCGTCGGGCCTGTTCGGGCGTGCGGTCCGACAGCGCCACGTAGGCGCTGAATACCGTCCTGGCGGGCGGCGTCTGGCGGATGTCCTGGTGGGTCGACACCACGTAGCCCAGGCCCGGCTCGCTGTAGACGACGTTGTCCCACGAAAGCGGCGCCGGATGGCCGTCATCGGGCAGCTCGGCCGGGAAATCCTTCATCAAAAAATTCGCCACCATCCACGGCGCGTACGACGGCATGTGCAGCTTCGCATCGAAGCCCAGCGCGGCGATGTTGTCCACCACGCGGGCGGCGACCAGCAGCGGCATGGCGCACACCGCCTTTCTCGCCTTGACCAGGTAAGTCGATGGCTTGCCGCCAGCGAGGGTAAAACACAGCGCTTCCACGCCATGATCGACCGCTTTCAAGGCCACCACCGTGCCGGCGCGGCGTTCGATGCCGGACTTTTCCGCCAGCGCCCGCGCCACCGGCGCCATCCCGCCCGGCCAGGTCAGCCAGGCGCCGTTGCCGGCGTTGGCCGCCTGGCCCCAGCGGCTGCAGTAGTAATGCAGGCCGGCCCAGGCCGACACCTTGTCGTAGCGGGTGCCGTAGTCGTCGCGGCAGCAGTAATTCAGGTACCAGTGCAGGGTCGGCGCCGTGTAGCCATGTTGATCGAGCCACTGTTTCAAGGTGATGCGATCGAGTCCGTCGAAGGCCGGATCAAGCGACGACAACACCGTCGGAAACACGAAGATGCGCTTGCCGTCGCTGCCGCGCAGGGCGCGCAGGCGCTCGACTTCGGCGAAAAAGCGTTTATGTTGCGCCAGTTCGGCCGCATCGACGCCGTAGGTAGGCAAGAAGCCGTCCTGCCAGGCGCCCTTGTAAAGCAAACGTTCTTCCGGTCCGTGCAAGATAAACCGCTCGTCGTAGGTCGGCTTGTCGGCGTACGGATCCTTCAGCAGGATGCCGAGGTCGAACAGGATGTCGCGCACATGCCTCGACTCGGGCGACGGCAGCGGCAGGTAATGGCCGCCGGTCGGATATTCGTATTCGCCAAATTTTCCTCCGGCAGCATTGCCGAACGCTTGCGGGCCGTCGATCATCAACGCGCCGCGGTGGCCGTCGCGGTTCAGTTGCCAGGCCGCGGCCAGGCCGGCGATGCCGGAGCCGGCGATGACGATGTCGGCCTCGATGACCTCCGATGGCGGCGGCAGCGCCGTGCGGTCGCGCAGAAAATGACCTTCGGCGCGGCCCGGATAGTGCACCGTGGCGCTGATCTCCTGCCACTGCCGAAATCCGGCCGCCCCGGCCAGCCCCGCCAGCGCGGCGCCGCCGGCACTGGCGATAAAAGAGCGCCGGTCCATCAGCGGATCACCTGGCGCCAGTCCTGCTCGAATTCGTGCACCAGCGATTGCGTATTGAGGCGGTTCGGCGCCATGTCGATACGCTGCATGTCGGGCGGGAAGGCAAACATCTCGCGGGTGGTGGCGGCATTCAGAAAGCGCAGCGGCAGGCGGTAGCTGCTTGGCGGCGTGTACTCCTGCTGGGGCGAGGCCAGCACAAAACCCCACTCGCCGAACGAGGGCACATAGGCATGGTACGGGAAGGTTTTCATGCCCACCTCGCGCAGGGTGGCGTCGATGGTCCAGTAGGCGTGCGGGGCGAAAAAGGGAGAAGTCGATTGCACCACCACCAGGCCGTTGGCGGCCACGTGCTTTTTCACCATGCCGTAAAACGGCACCGAATACAGCTTGCCGAGGGCGAAGCTGGACGGATCGGGAAAATCGATGATGGCGGCGTCGAACATGGCCTGGCTGTTTTGCAGCCAGATGGCGGCGTCGGCGTTGACGACCTTGACGCGCTTGTCGGAGAACGATCCGTGATTGAGTTTGGCCAGCTCGGGGCGGGTGGTGAACGCGCCGGTCATGGCCGGATCGAGGTCGACCACGGTGACATGCTCGATATTCGGATACCTTAAAATTTCGCGCAGGGCCAGGCCGTCGCCACCGCCCAGCACCAGCACCCGTTTCGCCCACGGCAGCCGTTCGAGTGCCGGGTGCACCAGCGCCTCGTGGTAGCGGTATTCGTCGCGCGAGGAAAACTGCAGGTTGCCGTTGATGTACAGGCGCGTATCGTCCTTCCACTTGGTGATGACGAGGCGCTGGTAGGGCGTGGTGGTGGCGTAGACGATCTCGTCGCCGAACAAGCCATGCTCGCCCCATTTGACCAGGCGGTCCGACATGCCGAAACCCGCCACCAGCACCAGCATGACGATACCGGCGCGCAGCGCCCGCCCTGCCACTCCGCGCAATTCGTTCCGAAAGGCGTGCAGGGTCCACAAGCCGACGGCGACATTCAACATGCCGAACAAAAAACCCGTGCGCACCAGGCCCAGGTGCGGCGCCAGCACCAGCGGGAACAGCAGCGACACCGCCAGCGCGCCCAGGTAGTCGAACGTGAGCACGCGGCTGACCAGCTCATTGAAGGCGGTCTGGCGCTCGTTCAAGGCGCGCATCACCAGCGGCACTTCCATGCCGACCAAGGCGCCGACCATGAACACCAATACATACAGCAGGGTGCGAAACGGCGCGGCCATCCAGGAGAAGGTCATGAACAGGATGGCGGCCGACAAGCCGCCGATCAGGCCAACCGCCAGTTCGATGTCGATAAAGCGCGCCAGCACGTCTTCGTCCGCGACGTACTTTGAAAAGTGGGCGCCGACGCCCATGGCGAACAGGTAGCAGCCGATGATGGTAGAAAACTGCAACACCGAATCGCCCAGCAGGTAGCTCGACAGGGCGCCGGCGATCAATTCGTAGGCCAGGCCGCAGGAGGCCACCACGAACACGGACAGAATAAGAATTCGTTTGGTCATGAAACGTCTTTTGCTCTAAGATTGCTGCGCCGCGCTGTCAATGTGACTATCTTTTTTTAGGGAAATCTGATGCCCGCCATCCTAGCCTATCTGTTGCACCTTTTGACGGCGGTCGCCATGGTTATGCTGTTTTTTGTCATTTACACCCGCGTCACCCCCTACGATGAAGTGGCGCTGATCCGCCAGGGCAACCAGGCCGCCGCGTTTACCCTGGGCGGCGCCCTGCTCGGCTTTTCCGTGACCATCGCTTCGAGCCTGCTGCACACCAGCGACTACTACCAGTTCGCCGGCTGGGCCGCCGGCGCCATGCTGGTGCAGGTGCTGGTGTACGCCATCGCCACGCGCCTGCTGCAAATGTCGAAGGACCAGGTCGAGGCAAACAACAAGGCCTTCGGCGGCCTGCTCGGTTCGATCTCGCTGTCGATCGGCCTGCTCAACGCCGGCTGCATTTCCTGAGTTTTCACTAATACCGCATTGCCCTCAACGGAGACCATCATGTCATTCGGCTCATTCATCAAGAAGCAGTTTATCGACGTCCTGCAATGGAACGAAGAGACCGAGGGCGTGCTCGCCTGGCGCTTTCCGATGCAGGACTTCGAAATCCAGAACGGCGCCATCCTCAACGTGCGCGAGTCGCAGGTGGCGGTGTTCGTCAACGAAGGCACGATTGCCGACGTGTTCGGGCCCGGCACGCATAAACTCACCACCCAGACCCTGCCGGTGCTGACCAACCTGAAAAATTGGGACAAGCTGTTCGAATCGCCCTTCAAATCGGACGTGTACTTTTTCAGCACGCGCGTGCAGACCGGCCGCAAATGGGGCACGCCGCAGCCGATCACCATCCGCGACAAGGATTTCGACATGATCCGCGTGCGCGCATTCGGCATGTTCTCGTACCGGGTGGCCGATGCCCGCAAGTTCTTCACCGAGATCAGCGGCACCCGCGACATCTTCACCCGCGAGCAGGTCGAAGACCAGCTGCGCGGCATCATGCTGGCCACCATGGCCAGTTCGCTGGGCAGCTCGAACGTCGCCTTTCTCGACATGGCGGCCAACCAGGCCTTGATGGCGCAGCAGGTCAAGGGCGATCTGGCCAGCGCCTTCGCCCGCTACGGCATCGGCCTCGACGAATTCAACGTCGCCTCGGTCAGCCTGCCGGAAGAACTGCAGGCGGCGCTCGACGAGCGCATCGGCGCCGGCATGAAAGGCGGCATGGCGGCCGACAAGATGAGCGGCTATACCAAGTTCCAGGTGGCCAGCAGCATTCCGCTGGCGGCGCAAAACGAAGGGGGCCTGGCCGGCATCGGCGCCGGCCTGGGCGCCGGGGTGGCGGTCGGCCAGGCGATGACGCAGGGCCTGGCCGGCACGCTGGCGCCGGCGCAGCAAAGTGCGGCGCCGGCAGCAGCGGCGACGTCCCAGGAATCGATCGAGGAACGCCTCGGCAAACTCAAGGGCCTGCTCGACAAGGGTCTGATTTCCGCCGTCGACTACGACCGCACCAAGGAAGAACTGCTGCGTAAATTGATCGGCTGAGCGGACCCGCATGCAAATCGTTTCATGCCCGGGTTGCGGCGCCCAGGTCGAGTTCAAGTCGCACGCGTCGGTGGTGGCGGTGTGCGAATACTGCCGCGCCACCGTGATGAAGGATGCCGAGTCGGTCAAAGATCTCGGCAAGATGTCCTCGGTGCTGGAGGATTTCACGCGCATCCAGATCGGCAGCGCCGGCGTGCTGGCCGGGCGATCGTTTACCGTGGTCGGCCGCATCCAGCTCAAATACGACGCCGGCATGTGGAACGAATGGTTTTTGCTGTTCGACGACGCCGGCAGCGGATGGCTGGGCGACTCGTCGGGCCTGTACACCGCCACCACCGAAATCGCCGCCAGCACCGCCGTGCCGGCATTTGACGACATCACGGTCGGCCGCCGCTACGAAATCAACGAGGGCCGCTTCACCGCCGCCGAGAAGCGCACCGCCGTCTGCATCGGCGGCCAGGGAGAATTGCCGTTCAAGGTCGGCGATGGCTGGCAAGCGCGGGTGGCGGACTTTCGCGACGGCGCCGCCTTCATCACGCTCGACTACTCGGACGGCGACACGCCGGTGCTGTACAAGGGGGTGGCGGTCACCCTCGAGCAGATGCAGTGCCAGCTGCTGCGCGACGACGATGTCATCAAGGCCGCCGCCGGTAAGTACCGCGGCCGCCTGGAGGCGCTCGACTGCCCTTCCTGCGGCAGCGCGATCAGCTACCTGCCGGGGGTGACAACCAGCCTGGTGTGCCCGAGCTGCCAGGCGCTGCTCGACGCCGCCACGCCGCAGGCGCAGATTCTCGCCAAGAGCGCCGAAGTGGAGCGGGTGCGCACCACCCTGCCGCTGGGCGCCGCGGCGAAAATCAACAATGCCGAGTACCGGCTGATCGGCGCCATGACGCGCGCCGACGATGAAGGCAGCACCTGGACCGAATACCTGCTGTACAACACCGCCGCCGGCTTTTTCTGGCTGGTGGAAACCGATGAAGGCTGGTCGCGCTCGACCGTCATGCCGGTGTGGCCGGCCTGGTCCTCGCCCGATATCCACCGCGTCGATCGCGCCGAATTGGACAAGGTCGGCTACAACAAGCTGTATGGCTATCCGGCCACCGTGCGGTGGGCCGCCGGCGCCTTCAACTGGCGGGTGGCGGCCGGCGACGTCGTGCAAGTGGCTGAATTCGCCAGCGGCCAAACCAAACTGGCGGCCGAATGGAACGCCCACGAGCTGACATGGTCGCGCTCGACGCCGCTTGCCTTCGACCAGCTGCGTGCGTGGTTCGGCAATGCGCTGAAAAGCGATCCGCTGCACGCCATCCCCGCGCAAAAACTGCCGTCGACCAGTACCGCCACCAGGTTCGCCATGTGGATCCTCGGCCTGAACGCGATCCCCCTGCTATTCAATTTTTCCGGGACGATTTTCTGGGTCGTCCTCGCCATCGTCGCCATTTATATGTCCGACAGTTTTTTCGGACCGAAGAACCCATGAACACCAAACAATTCCTGTTCGCCCTGCTGGTCACGGCGGCCGCCACCGGCACCAGCTGGGTCAAGATGTTCAGTGCGGCGTCGAGTCCGTCCGGCGGCGGCAGCAGCTGGAGCTCCGGCAGCGGCGGTGGCGGCGGCTACGGCGGCGGCTACAGCGGCGGCGGCGGCGGACATAAGTGAGCAGCCATCCGCTTGCCTA
>JAQGNM010000310.1 GCA_028291845.1 Massilia sp.
AAGAACTAATGCCTAAACGTAGTGACATCAAAAGCATCCTGATCATTGGCGCCGGCCCGATCATCATCGGCCAGGCCTGCGAATTCGATTACTCCGGGGCGCAAGCCTGCAAGGCGCTGCGCGAAGAAGGCTACAAGGTCATCCTCGTCAACAGCAACCCGGCCACCATCATGACCGACCCGGACATGGCCGATGTGACCTATATCGAGCCGATCACCTGGAAAGTCGTCGAGAGCATCATCGCCAAGGAGCGTCCCGACGCCATCCTGCCGACCATGGGCGGCCAGACCGCGCTCAATTGCGCGCTCGACCTGCACAACAACGGCGTGCTGGCCAAGTACGAGGTCGAACTGATCGGCGCCTCGCCGGAAGCGATCGACAAGGCCGAGGACCGCTCCAAGTTCAAGGCGGCGATGACCAAGATCGGCCTCGGTTCGGCGCGTTCGGGCGTGGCCCACAACATGGAAGAATCGTGGGCGGTGCAGCGCGAGATGGGTTTTCCGACCATCATCCGGCCATCGTTCACCATGGGCGGCACGGGCGGGGGCATCGCCTACAACGAAGAAGAATTCGAGACCATCTGCAAGCGCGGCCTGGAAGCGTCGCCCACCACCGAACTGTTGATCGAAGAATCGCTGATCGGCTGGAAAGAGTACGAGATGGAAGTGGTGCGCGACAAGGCGGACAACTGCATCATCATCTGCTCGATCGAAAACCTCGATCCGATGGGCGTGCACACCGGCGACTCGATCACCGTCGCCCCGGCGCAAACCTTGACCGACAAGGAATACCAGATCATGCGCAACGCCAGCCTGGCGGTGCTGCGCGAGATCGGCGTCGACACCGGCGGCTCGAACGTGCAGTTCGCCATCAATCCGGACGACGGCCGCATGATCGTCATCGAGATGAACCCGCGGGTGTCGCGTTCGTCCGCGCTGGCCTCGAAGGCGACCGGTTTTCCGATTGCAAAAATCGCCGCAAAACTCGCAGTCGGGTTCACCCTCGACGAACTGCGCAACGAAATCACCGGCGGCGCCACGCCGGCGTCGTTCGAGCCGTCGATCGATTACGTGGTCGTCAAGATCCCGCGCTTCACGTTTGAAAAATTCCCCACCGCCGACCAGCACTTGACGACCCAAATGAAGTCGGTCGGCGAAGTGATGGCGATCGGCCGCACCTTCCAGGAGTCGTTCCAGAAAGCCCTGCGCGGCCTGGAAGTGGGCGTCGACGGTTTAAATGAAAAAACCCGCGACCGCGAAACCATCGAGGAAGAACTGGGCGAACCGGGCCCTGACCGCATCTGGTACGTCGGCGACGCCTTTGCCCAGGGTTTTACCCTGGAAGAGGTGCATGCGCTGACCCACATCGATCCGTGGTTCCTGGTGCAGATCAAGGAAATCGTCGACATCGAACTGTGGCTGGACAACCAGTCGCTCGATGCGCTCGACAAGCCGATGCTGTATAAATTGAAGCAGAAAGGCTTCTCGGATCGCCGCCTCGCTTTCCTGCTGCACGTGACCGACACCGAAGTGCGCGAGCGCCGTCATTCGATGAATATCCGTCCGGTCTATAAACGGGTCGACACCTGCGCCGCCGAATTTTCCACCAACACGGCCTATATGTACTCGACCTACGAGGAAGAGTGCGAGTCCAATCCGACCGACAGGAAGAAGATCATGGTGCTGGGCGGTGGCCCGAACCGTATCGGCCAGGGTATCGAATTCGATTATTGTTGCGTGCACGCGGCGCTGGCCATGCGCGAAGACGGCTACGAGACGATCATGGTCAACTGCAACCCGGAGACCGTCTCCACCGACTACGACACCTCGGACCGGCTGTACTTCGAATCGCTGACCCTGGAGGACGTGCTGGAAATCGTCGCCCTGGAAAAGCCGGTCGGCGTGATCGTGCAGTACGGCGGCCAGACCCCCTTGAAACTGGCGCTGGACCTGGAAAAAAATGGCGTGCCGATCATCGGCACCTCTCCCGACATGATCGACGCCGCCGAAGACCGCGAGCGTTTCCAGCAGCTGTTGCAAACCCTGGGCCTGCGCCAGCCGCCGAACCGCACCGCGCGCACGGAAGCCGAAGCACTGGAACTGGCCAAGGAAATCGGCTACCCGCTGGTGGTGCGCCCGTCCTATGTGCTGGGCGGCCGCGCCATGGAAATCGTCCACGAGCAGCGCGACCTCGAGCGCTACATGCGCGAAGCGGTCAAGGTGTCGAATGATTCGCCGGTGCTGCTCGACCGCTTCCTCAACGACGCCATCGAGTGCGACGTCGACTGCATCTCCGACGGCGAGACCACATTTATCGGCGGCGTGATGGAGCACATCGAACAGGCCGGCGTGCACTCGGGCGACTCGGCCTGCTCGCTGCCGCCGTATTCGCTGTCGAAAGAAACCATCGACGAACTGAAACGCCAGACGTCGCTGATGGCCAAGGGCTTGAACGTGGTCGGCCTGATGAACGTGCAGTTCGCGATTCAGAAGCGCGAAGTGGACGGCGTCATGGTCGATACCGTGTTCGTGCTGGAAGTGAACCCGCGCGCCTCGCGCACCGTGCCGTTCGTCTCCAAAGCCACCGGCCTGCAGCTGGCAAAAATCGCCGCGCGCTGCATGGTCGGCCAAACTTTGGCGCAGCAGGGCATCACGCACGAAGTTGTGCCGCCCTTCTTCAGCGTCAAGGAAGCGGTGTTCCCGTTCGTGAAATTCCCTGGCGTCGACACCATTCTCGGCCCCGAGATGAAGTCGACCGGTGAAGTGATGGGCGTCGGCATGACCTTCGGCGAGGCCTTCGTCAAGTCGCAGCTGGGCGCCGGCGTCAAGCTGCCGGAGTCCGGTAAAGTGTTCCTGTCGGTCAAAGCGTCCGACAAGCCGCGAACCGTGGCGGTGGCGCGCAACCTGGTCGAGCGTGGCTTTACCCTGTGCGCCACCAAGGGCACCGCCGCCGTGATCGCCGCCGCCGGCATCCCGGTCAGCGCGGTGAACAAGGTGCTCGAGGGCCGTCCGCACATCGTCGACATGATCAAGAACCACGAGATCGCCATGGTGGTCAACACGGTCGAAGAAAAGCGCAGCGCGATCGTCGATTCGCGGGCGATCCGCACTTCGGCCCTGCATGCGCGCGTGGTGACCTACACCACGATTGCCGGCGCCGAGGCGGCGGTGGAGGGCATGGCCCACCTGAACGAGTTGCACGTCTACGATTTACAAGGACTGCATAAAACCTTAAACTAAGGGATCGCAGTCGGCTTCGGCTATACTGCTGCTGTAGCGGTTCAAGTACCCCTGACCACAGAGTTCGCGCGATTTGCGTCGTGCGCCTCTGTGGTTTTCACTTTTGGTGGTTTCTATCTTTTTAAGCAACCCCTTACAGAATACAAGCACATACCATGAACACATCCGTTCCACTGACCAAATTCGGCGCCGAGCTTCTCAAGGAAGAACTGCATCAGCTGAAAACCAAAGAGCGCCGCATCGTGATCGACGCCATCGCCGAAGCGCGCTCGCACGGCGATCTGTCGGAGAACGCCGAGTACGACGCCGCCAAGGAGCGCCAGGCATTCGTCGAAGGCCGCATCGCCGAACTCGAAGGCAAGCTGGGCGCCGCCCAGATCATCGACCCCGCCACCCTCGACGCTGAAGGCCGCGTGGTGTTCGCTTCGACCGTCGACCTGGAAGACCTGGAAAACGGCCAGAAGGTCACCTATCAAATCGTCGGCATGGACGAAGCGGACCTGAAATTATCGAAAGTGTCGGTGACCTCGCCGATCGCCCGCGCCCTGATCGGCAAATATGCCGGCGACGTCGTCGAAGTGCAGGCGCCGTCCGGCCCGCGCGAGTACGAGATTCTCGAAGTCAAATACATTTAATGGCGCTGCAGCGCATTCGCCTGCTGGTGGCCGCCCTGTGGGCCGGCAGCCTGTGGACCATCGGCTACGTGGTGGCGCCGACCCTGTTTCTGAGCCTGCACGACAAGGTGCTGGCCGGCACCATCGTCGGTTTCCTGCTGCGCACCGAGGCGTGGCTTGCGATCGCCAGCGCCGTCATCCTGTACGTCCTGGTGCGGCGCGGCGATCTGCCGCCGGTGCGGCAAAGGTCGGCCACCCTGATCATCTGCGCCATGCTGGCCTGCGCCCTGGTGATTTATCTCGGCCTGCAGCCGCTGATGGCGCAGTTGAAAGTCGACGCCGGCGCCGCCGGCCTGGCCGGCACGCCGCAAGGCAAAACCTTCGGCATGCTGCACGGCGTGTCGCAGCTGTTTTATCTGATTGAAAGTGTGCTGGCTGGTTGGCTGTTGCTGAAACTTCGTTAACGCGTGCAGCACCGGGGTCTGGCGCTACGCGCCTGACCCCAGCTTTCAAAACCCGTAAAAAAACCCCTGACGCCTAGGCGTTCAGGGGCAGGGCAGCGGCAACTGAAAAAATCAGCGCCCCA
>JAQGNM010000325.1 GCA_028291845.1 Massilia sp.
ATCGACGCCATGCTCGAGGAACTGAAGAAATGACCTCCCTCCATAATCGTCACATCAAACCGCTGATCCTGGCTGGCCTGGACGGCAAGAACTGGCATTTGCAGGATTACGTGAACCGCGGCGGCTACACCGCCTTGCGCCGTATCCTGGAACAAAAGATCACGCCGGAACAGGTGATCGCCGAACTGAAAACCTCGTCCCTGCGCGGCCGCGGCGGCGCCGGTTTTCCGACCGGCCTGAAATGGAGCTTCATGCCGCGCCAGTACCCGGGCCAGAAATACCTCGTCTGCAACACCGACGAAGGCGAGCCGGGCACGTTCAAGGACCGCGACATCATCCGTTACAACCCCCATGCGCTGATCGAAGGCATGGCCATCGGCGCTTACGCCATGGGCATCACGGTGGGCTACAACTATATTCACGGCGAGATCTTCGCGGAATACGATTTGTTCGAAGAAGCGCTTGAAGAAGCGCGCGCTGCTGGCATGTTGGGTAACAACATCATGGGCAGCGAGTTCTCGTTCCAGTTGCACGCTTTCCACGGTTACGGCGCCTACATCTGCGGCGAAGAAACCGCATTGCTGGAGTCGCTCGAAGGCAAGAAGGGACAGCCGCGCTTCAAGCCGCCGTTCCCGGCGTCATTCGGCCTGTACGGCAAGCCGACCACCATCAACAACACCGAAACCTTCGCCGCCGTCCCGTTCATCATGAACATGGGCGGCGAAGCCTACGCGGCGATGGGCAAGCCGAACAACGGCGGCTCGAAGATCTTTTCGATCTCCGGCGACGTCGAGCGTCCGGGCAACTACGAAGTTCCGATGGGTACGCCGTTTGCGACCCTGATGGAACTGGCGGGCGGCATGCGCGGCGGTAAAAAAATCAAGGCAGTCATCCCTGGCGGCTCGTCGGCCCCGGTGGTGCGCGGCGACGTCATGATGGACACCGACCTCGACTACGATTCGATCGCCAAGGCCGGCTCCATGCTCGGTTCGGGCGCCGTCATCGTGATGGATGAAACGCGCTGCATGGTGAAGTCGCTGATGCGCCTGTCGTATTTTTATTATGAAGAATCGTGCGGACAATGTACGCCGTGCCGCGAAGGCACTGGCTGGATGTACCGCATGGTCCATCGTATCGAGAACGGGCAGGGGCGTGCAGACGACCTCGACATGCTGAACTCGATCGCCGACAACATCCAGGGCCGCACCATTTGCGCCCTCGGTGATGCGGCCGCGATGCCGGTACGGGCGTTCGTCAAGAACTTCCGCGAAGAATTTGAATATCACATCGAGCACAAGCACTGTCTGGTGCCCGCTTATCTCTAAGGCCAGAGAACACTCATGGTTGAAATTGAAATTGACGGCAAGAAGGTAGAAGTCCCACCGGGTTCGATGGTGATGGACGCTGCCAACAAGTTGGGAACCTACATCCCGCACTTCTGCTACCACAAGAAACTGTCGATCGCGGCTAACTGCCGCATGTGCCTGGTTGAAGTGGAAAAGGCGCCGAAGCCTTTGCCGGCTTGCGCCACGCCGGTCTCGGCAGGCATGATCGTGCGCTCGAACAGCGAAAAGGCTGTGCAGGCGCAGAAGTCGGTGATGGAATTCCTGTTGATCAATCACCCGCTCGACTGCCCGATCTGCGATCAGGGCGGCGAATGCCAGTTGCAGGATCTGGCGGTCGGTTACGGCAAGAGCAACTCGCGCTACGACGAAGAGAAGCGCGTGGTGCCGCCGAAAGATGCCGGCCCGCTGATCTCGATGGCGGAAATGACCCGTTGCATCCACTGCACCCGTTGCGTGCGTTTCGGCCAGGAAGTGGCCGGCGTGATGGTGCTGGGCATGCTGGGCCGCGGCGAACACGCTGAAATCACCTCGTTTGTCGGCAAGACCGTCGACTCGGAAGTGTCGGGCAATATGTTCGACCTGTGCCCGGTCGGCGCCCTGACCTCGAAGCCGTTCCGTTACAGCGCTCGTACCTGGGAACTGTCGCGCCGCAAATCGGTCTCGCCGCACGACTCTTTGGGTTCGAACCTGATCGTGCAGGTCAAGGGCGGCGTCGTCATGCGCGTGCTGCCGCTGGAAAACGAAGCAATCAACGAATGCTGGCTGTCCGACAAGGACCGTTTCAGCTACGAAGCGCTGGACACCGACGAGCGCCTGACCACGCCGATGATCAAGCAGGGCGGCCACTGGCAAGCCACCGACTGGCAGACCGCGCTCGAGTACATCGCCCACGGCTTGCGCAACATCAAGCACGAGCATGGCGCCGATGCGGTCGCTGCCGTCGCCACCGGTCATTCCACCCTGGAAGAATTGCACCTGCTGCAAAAAGCCATGCGTGGTTTCGGCAGCGAGAATGTCGACTTCCGCCTGCGCCAGAGCGATTTCGCCCTGGACGGCAAGGTCATCCCGTGGCTCGGCATGCCGATCACGGAATTGTCGACGGTCAAGCGCGCGCTGGTGATCGGTTCGTTCCTGCGCAAGGACCATCCGCTGGTCGCCACCCGTTTGCGCGCCGCCGTCAAGGCCGGCGCCAAGCTGTCGGTGATTCACGGCGCCGATGACGAGCTGTTGATTCCGGTTGCCAACAAGATCGTTGCCGCGCCGACCGACTGGCTCGCCGCGATTTCCGGCCTGGTTGCCGGCGTCGCCAAGGCAAAGAACATTGCTGCACCTGCCGGTTTCGAGAAGGTCGAAGCGGACGACAAGGCCAACGCCATGGCGGAAAGCCTGTCGGGCGCCAACGCCGAGACGCCAGCGGTCATCCTGCTGGGCAACTCGGCGCTGTACCACCCGCAAGCGTCGCAAATCCACGCTGCCGCAGAGTGGCTTGCAAGCGCAACGGGCGCCAAGCTCGGTTACCTGGTCGATGCCGCCAACAGCGTCGGCGGCCACATCGCCGGCGCCACCTCGAAGAACGCCGCTTCGCTGTTTAGTTCGCCAAAGAAAGCTTACGTGTTGCTGCACGCCGAGCCTGAGCTCGACGCCGCCAACCCGCAAGAAGCCATGGCTGCGCTGAAGGGCGCCGAGATGGTGGTTGCGATGAGCGCCTTCCAGCACGGCATGGATTACGCCGACGTGTTGCTGCCTATCTCTCCGTTCTCGGAGACCTCGGGCACGTTTATTAACTGCGAAGGCCGTGCCCAGAGTTTCAATGGCACCGTCAAGCCGCTGGGCGACACCCGTCCGGCCTGGAAAGTGCTGCGCGTGCTGGGCAACCTGCTGGGCCTGTCCGGTTTCGACTACGACACCTCGGAAGCGATCCGCGATGAAGTGCTCGGTAAAGGCAATATGGATGTGTCGTCGAAGTTGTCGAACGTCGGCGGCATCGCTGCAACGTCCGCAAACTTCGGCAGCAGCGGCGGACTTCAGCGTATTGCCGACGTGCCGATCTACTTCGCCGATGCGATTTCGCGCCGCTCGCCGCCGTTGCTGCGCACGGCCGACGCGCAGGCGCCGCTGGCTTACCTGCCAAGCGCGCTGGCGGAATCGTTGAATGTGAAATCGGGCGACACCGTCACCGTCACCCAGGGTTCCGGTTCGGCCACCTTGGTAGCAAAGATCGATGCCAGCCTGCCAGCCAACACGGTCCGCGTGGCCACGGCGCACCCGTCGACGGCGATGCTCGGTTCGATGTTCGGCCCGATTGAGGTGGTAAAAGCAGGGGAGGGCAAATAATGAGTCTGTCAGACGTGATTGTTACCGCCCAGGCCCACGGCACCGCCTTATTGGGCGCCGGCGGCTGGACCTTTGTCTACACCATGGTCAAGATCCTGTGCGTGCTGTTGCCGCTGATGGGTCTGGTTGCTTACGCCACCTTGTGGGAGCGCAAGCTGATCGGCTGGATCCAGATCCGCGTCGGCCCCAACCGGGTCGGCCCTGCCGGCCTGCTGCAGCCGATCGCCGATGCGCTCAAGCTGCTTTTTAAAGAAATCGTCGTGCCGGCCAAGGCCAGCAAGGCGCTGTTCATTCTCGGCCCGATCATGACGATCGCCCCGGCGCTGGCTGCCTGGGTGGTGGTGCCATTCGGCCCTGAAGTGGCGCTGGCCAACGTCAACGCCGGTTTGCTGCTGCTGATGGCGATCACCTCGCTGGAAGTCTACGGCATCATCATCGCCGGCTGGTCGTCCAACTCGAAGTATTCGTTCATGGGCGCCATGCGCGCGTCGGCCCAGATGATCTCGTATGAAATCCCGATGGGTTTCGTGCTGGTGGTCGTGCTGATGATTTCCGGCTCGCTCAATTTCTCCGATATCGTGCTGGGTCAACAGCACGGCATGATGGTCGACAAGGGCTTGTCCTTCCTGTCGTGGAACTGGCTGCCGCTGCTGCCGTTGCTGGTGGTCTACCTGACCTCCGGCCTGGCCGAGTGCAACCGTCACCCGTTCGACGTCGTCGAAGGCGAATCGGAAATTGTTGCCGGCCACATGGTGGAATACTCGGGCATGTCCTACGCCATGTTCATGCTGGCCGAATACGCCAACATGATCCTGATCGGTGTGATTGCTTCGATCATGTTCCTGGGCGGCTGGGCCGCACCGTTCACCTTCCTCGACATCGGTGGCGCTTTCGGCGGCTTCTTCTGGCTGTTCCTGAAAACCTTCCTGATCGTCTCCCTGTTCGTGTGGGTCCGCGGTACCTTCCCGCGCTACCGTTACGACCAGATCATGCGCCTCGGCTGGAAAGTATTCATTCCGCTGACCCTGGTGTGGCTGGTACTGGTCGCAGGCTGGATGCAAACGTCCTGGAATATCTGGACTTGGACCAAAGGATAAGTAATGGATCGCGTTAAAGATTTTTTCGGCAGCATGATGCTGACCGAGCTGTTCAAGGGCATGGCCCTGACCGGCAAATACATGTTTTCTCGTAAGATCACGGTGCAATATCCGGAAGAGAAGACCCCGATGTCGCCGCGTTTCCGCGGTCTGCACGCCCTGCGCCGTTATCCCAACGGCGAAGAGCGCTGCATCGCCTGCAAATTGTGCGAGGCGGTGTGCCCGGCGATGGCCATCACCATCGAGTCCGAACAGCGTGACGACGGCTCGCGCCGCACCACGCGTTACGACATCGATTTGACCAAGTGCATCTTCTGCGGTTTCTGCGAAGAGTCGTGCCCGGTCGATTCGATCGTCGAAACCCACGTTCTGGAATACCACGGCGAAAAGCGCGGCGATCTCTACTACACCAAAGAGATGCTGCTGGCCGTGGGCGACCGCTACGAAAACGACATCGCCGCCGCTCGCGCCGCCGATGCCAAGTACCGTTAATCTGAGAGCCGTACCTCATGGAATTTAAAACTTTTCTGTTCTACGCGTTCTCGGTGATCATGGTGCTGGCCGCCACGCGCGTGATTACAGCGCGTAACCCGGTTCACGCCGCACTGTTCCTGGTGCTGGCTTTCTTCAATGCCGCCGGCCTGTGGCTGTTACTGCAGGCCGAGTTCCTCGCCATCGTGCTGGTGCTGGTCTACGTCGGCGCCGTCATGGTGCTGTTCCTGTTCGTCGTCATGATGCTCGACATCAATATCGACCGCATGCGCGAAGGCTTCTGGGGCTATCTGCCGATAGCGTCGGGCGTCGGCGCGCTGATCGTGCTGGAAATGGCTGCCGTCCTGTGGCGCGGTTTCGATGGCAACGTGCAAGCACCGACTGCCGCCGGCAATATCGGCGGCACCCGGGAATTGGGCCTGCTGATCTACACGAAATATATTTATGGCTTCGAAATTGCCGCAGTGATATTGCTCGTGGCAATCATTGCCGCCGTGGCACTGACTTTGCGTAAGCGCAAGGACACCAAGGCCATCGATCCGGGCGACGCCGTGCGGGTCAAGCGCAATGACCGCCTGCGTATCGTCAAGATGGCCTCGGTCGACCAGCCTGCGCTCGACGCCGCTTCGACCGCCTCCGCCCTGGCTGCTGCCGAAGCAGCTGCCACCGTTGCCGCCAAGGAGCCGAAATGACTTTATCGCTCGCACACTACCTGATCCTGGGGGCGATCCTGTTCGCCATCTCGATCGTGGGGATTTTCCTCAACCGCAAAAACATCATCGTGCTGCTCATGGCGATCGAATTGATGCTGCTGGCGGTCAACCTGAACTTTGTCGCGTTTTCCCATTACCTGGGCGATGCGGCAGGGCAGATCTTTGTCTTCTTCATCCTCACCGTTGCCGCCGCCGAGTCGGCCATCGGCCTGGGGATCCTGGTCGTGCTGTTCCGTAATCTGGACACGATCAACGTTGAAGACCTCGACAGCCTCAAAGGTTAAGTTGCTTCGTCTTCCGGCTTCAATTACGCATTTATTCGACACATAACGATTAAGGTTCAACATGGCGGGGATTCTCAACCCTAATTTGCTGCTGGCGGTGCCACTGGCGCCGCTGGCCGGTTCGGCAATTGCCGGTCTGCTCGGCACGAAGTTTTTCGGTAACGTGGTCGGCCGCAAGGTCTCCACGGCGGCCACCATTCTCGGTGTGCTGATCGCACTGATCATCTCGGTGCACACGCTGCTGCTGGTCAACGACGGCGCGCGCTTCAACGGCGACATCTATACCTGGATGACGGTCGGCACGCTGAAGATGACGGTCGGCTTCCAGATCGACGCCCTGTCCGCCATGATGATGTGCGTGGTGACCTTCGTGTCGCTGATGGTGCACATCTACACCATCGGCTACATGGCGGAAGACGAAGGCTACAACCGCTTCTTCTCCTACATCTCGCTGTTCACCTTCTCGATGCTGATGCTGGTGATGGCCAATAACTTCCTGCAGCTGTTCTTCGGCTGGGAAGCGGTGGGCCTGGTGTCCTACCTCTTGATTGGTTTCTGGTACACCCGTCCGACGGCGATTTTCGCCAACATGAAAGCCTTCCTGGTCAACCGCGT
>JAQGNM010000344.1 GCA_028291845.1 Massilia sp.
CTCAGTTCCTCCACCTTCCACGTCGCCGTCATTACCGGCCCCGTGCTGGGCGGCCTGCTGTACCTGGCCGGCCCGAAAATCGTCTACATGGTGGCCGGCGCCCTGCTGCTGCTGGCCACCTTCCTGATGACCCGCACCCGCAGCACCACGCAGGTGATCAGCAGCGGCCCGGCCAGCTGGCACACGGTACTCGAGGGTCTGCGTTTCGTGCGCTCGCGGCCGATCATCCTTGGGGCGATTTCGCTCGATTTGTTCGCGGTCCTGTTCGGCGGCGCCACCGCCCTGCTGCCGGCCTACGCGCGCGACGTCCTGCAGGCCGGGCCGACCGGCCTGGGCCTGCTGCGCACCGCGCCCGGCGCCGGCGCCGCGGTCTGTTCGATCGCCCTCGCCATGGCGCCGATCCGCCGCCACGTCGGCCTGTGGATGTTCGGCGGCGTCGGCCTGTTCGGCCTGGCCACGGTGGCGCTGGGCGCCACCGACAGCTTGATCATCGCCATGGGCGCCCTGTTCCTGCTGGGCGTGGGCGACATGGTCAGCGTCTACATCCGCCACCTGCTGGTGCAGTACGAAACCCCCGACGAGATCCGCGGCCGGGTCAGCGCCGTCAGCGCCGTGTTCATCGGCGCTTCCAACGAGCTGGGCGAATTCGAATCGGGCATCGCCGCCGGCTGGCTCGGCCTGGTGCGGGCAATCGTGGTGGGCGGCGCCGCCACCCTCGCAGTGACCGGGCTGTGGGCCTGGATGTTCCCGGTGCTCTCGCGCATGGACCGCTTTCCACACCATGAGAAGGAAGCGCGCGAAGCACAGGCCAGGTCCGCCGGCGCCAGTTGAACAGCGACGACGATCATTGCTGTGGAATAATCCGCTGATTCAAACCCGTAACGGCATGCAATGAAATCGAATCAGTGGCACAGCATCCTCACCACCAGGCCCAATCTGCTGGCATCGAGCATACTCGGCGCCGCCACCGCCTTCTTGTTACCCGCCGACATGAATTGGGTGACCCGCGCACTGATCGCCTGGAACGTCGCGGTCTGGTGCTATCTGATCGTCATGATGCGGCTGGTGGTGACCTCCGACAGCGACAAGGTCAACGAGAAAGCCGACAGCGAAGACGAGAACGCCGGCGTGGTGCTGGGACTGCTGGTGATCGCCTCGGTGTTCAGCCTGACGGCGATTTTCTCGGAACTGAGCCAGCTGGCCGATGCCAAGGGCGCCGAGCAGGTCGGCCGCTACGCGCTGACCATCGGCACCCTGATCGGCTCGTGGCTGCTGGTGGGCGTGCTGTACTGCTTTCATTATGCGCACCAGTATTACCGCTGCGACAGCGACGTCAAGCCGCTTAAATTTCCCGACGAGGGTCTTCAACCCGATTACTGGGATTTCATGTATTTCTCCTTCACCATCTCGGTGGCGGTGCAGACTTCCGACGTGCAAATCATCGGCCCAACCATGCGCAAGCTGGTGCTGGGCCACGCCGTGCTGAACTTCTTTTTCAACCTGGTGGTGCTGGGCCTGTCGATCAATATCGCCGCCGGTCTGATCAAATGATGTGAACCCTGAGTGTGCTGGCGTACGACGCCGCCCGCGGCGATCGGTGTAAGATCAAATCGCCAGTGCAGTCGATAACTTGCATCTGCGCCGTACGGCCCATGGTTGGGGCCCACCGATAACAACCAAGGAGTCAACTATGCAAATCAATATCAACACCGACAAAACCATCGAACGTCACAACGGCCTGGACGAACACGTCGAGACCGTCGTCAAGGCGGCCGTTGCCCGCTTTGGCGAACAGATCACCCGCATCGAAGTGCACCTGTCGGACGACAACAGCCAAAAATCCGTCGACGGCGGCAACCGCTGCATGCTCGAAGCCCGCGTCACCAATTACCAGCCGATCGCCGTCAGCGAACACGGCGCGACCTTGCACCAGGCCATCAGCGGCGCCGCCGACAAACTCAAGCGCGCCATCGACAGCGCCCTCGGCCGTCTGCACGACAAGCAGTTGCACAAAACCCCAACGATTGTCGACGAAGAGGAAGTATAAAAACATCAAACAAAAGTACACCCCTACTTTTGTTTGTCCAAGAATGGTGATTCTCCCCGGCAGAGCCGGGGATAATCTGACGCAAACCCGATTCGGATCCGCGTTCGCCTCGGGGATTGCATTCAGTTGTTCGCCAGCGTACGCAGGTAATGCAATCCCAGCACCGACCGGCTGCCATACCACGACATCATCTCCCCATCGACCAGATGCACCGGCTTGCCGATCTGCTGTTCGAGCGCGTCGGCGTGCGCTTCGGTAAAGCGGTACGGTTCGGTCGACAGCAGCACACCGTCGATGCCTGCCACCAGTTCCGGCGTCCAGGCAAATTTCGGATAGCGGCTGCTGTCGGCCAACTGCGGCACATTCCAGCCGATCTGCGCCATCATGCGGGCGATATACGTCTCTGACGACACCGCCATCCACGGGTCTTGCCAGATGCAGTACAGCATGGTTTGCGGCGGGCCTTTCGGTGCCGCTTGCAGCAACGCATATTCCGCCTCGAACTGCGTGCACCAACGTTCCGCCGCCGCTTCCACGCCGAACACCGCGCCCATCAAACGCGCCAGTGCAAGATTGTCGCGCGGCGCGTTCGGGTGGGTGACGACGATGTGCGGCACGAATTGGGCCAGCAGGTCCACCGTCGGCTTTTCGTTTTCATCGATGTTGACGACAAGATGGGTGGGCGCCAGCTTGCGGATTTTTTCGATGTTGACGTCCTTGGTGCCGCCCACCTTGGGAATCGATTTGACCAGCTCGGCGGGGTGGATGCAAAAGCCGGTGCGTCCGACCAGTTGCGCCGCCAGCCCCAGGTCGCACAGCAGTTCGGTGATCGACGGCACCAGGCAGACGATGCGGGCGGCGCTGTCGCGCTGGTGGAAGACGCCGGCGGCGTCGGTGGAATCTGTGTTGGAGGTCATGGTATGGCCGAATCGAAGCGATATTGGGTCGCCGCAGGCACCGGCTTGCCGACGTGGCAATGCGCTATCATGCAGGCGAATACAAAAATTATACGTTTTTATATAGAAACTTTTAGGGACATCGTGGATCACATCGGCACCTTTGCCGCCTCCTCCTACCGCCTGCGCGACCTGCAGCTGTTTCGCGGCGCCGACGAAAACCAGTTGCAGCCGCTGCTGGCCGACTGCAGCGTCTGCCGCTTGCCGCGCGACCAGCGCCTCGAGGACACTTTCCGCGCCCGCCTGTTCATCGTCTTGAGCGGCGCGTTGGCCGAGACCGCCATCGACGGCACGGTCAGCAAAATCCTGCCGGGGGAAAGCGTCGGCGAGCAATCGGTGCTCGATGAGGCCACCAACCTGGCCGACATCCGCGCACTGGCCGATGCCGACCTGCTGGTCATCGACGGCGACCTGGTGTGGCAGCTGATCGACAGCTCCAACGGCGTCGCCCGCAACCTGCTGCGCATGCTGTCATTTCGCATCCGCGCCGCCAGCGCCACCTCGCGCAAGCGCCAGAAACTGGGGGAATTTTACCGCCAGCTGTCGATGAACGACGGCTTGACCGGCCTGTACAACCGCGCCTGGCTCAGCGACATGCTGCCGAAACTGGTCGGCAAGGCGCATCGCGACCAGCAGCCGCTGTCGCTGGTGATGATCGACCTCGACCACTTCAAGCGCTTCAACGACACCCATGGCCACCTGGCCGGCGACGACGCCCTGCGCGCCGCCGCCGGCCAGGTGGCCAAGGCCCTGCGTCCGTCCGACTACGCGGTACGCTACGGCGGCGAGGAACTGCTGGTGATCCTGCCCGATACCAGCGCCAAGCTGGCGGCGATGGTGGCCGAGCGCTTGTGCCAGCGCCTGCGCCAGGTGGTGGTGTTCGGCGACATGCGCCTGCCGATGCCGCACCTGACCGGCTCGCTCGGGGTGGCCAATCTGCAGGGCACCATCGATGAAAAAGCCCTCATCGCAGCGGCCGACGCCGCCCTGTACCGCGCCAAATCGGCAGGCCGCGACCGCGTCAGTCTTTAATACGCCAACTGGCGGCATCGGACGATTCGTGCCACCATACGCCGGCCCATACTCCCACCGCTTTCATGACCTCTCACACTTTTCTCTGGCACGATTACGAAACGTTCGGCGCCGTGCCACGCCGCGATCGGCCGGCGCAGTTCGCCGCGATCCGCACGGACGCCGAGCTCAACGAGATTGGCGATCCGATCATGCTGTATTGCCAGCCAGCGCCGGATTTCCTGCCCGATCCTCAGTCGTGCCTGATCACCGGCATCACCCCGCAGCAGTGTCTCGAATGGGGCGTGCCCGAGCACAAGTTTGCCGCCACGATCGAGGCGGCTTTCAGCCAGCCGGGCACCATCGGCGTCGGCTACAACACCATCCGCTTCGACGATGAGGTCACCCGCTTCCTGTTCTGGCGCAATCTGATCGATCCGTATGCGCGCGAGTGGCAAAACCAGTGCGGCCGGTGGGATCTGCTCGACGTGGTGCGCATGACCTATGCCTTGCGTCCGGAAGGCATCGAATGGCCGCTGCGCGAAGACGGCAAACCGAGTTTCCGGCTGGAAGATCTGGCGCGCGCCAACGGTTTGTTGCACGAGACGGCGCACGATGCCCTCTCCGACGTGCGCGCCACCATCGCCCTGGCCCGCCTGATCCGCCAGCGCCAGCCGAAACTGTTCGCGTTTTGCCTGGGCCTGCACAAGAAGGACAAGGTATCGAGCGAAATCGGCCTGCACCTGGAACCGCGCGCGCGCCAGCCATTCCTGCACGTGTCCGGCATGTTTCCGGTCGAGCGCGGCTGCCTGGCGATTGTCTTTCCGCTCGCCGCCCACCCTACCAACAAGAATGAAATCCTGGTCTGGGATTGCGCCCACGATCCGGCCGAACTATTCACGCTCGACGCCGATACGGTGCGCCAGCGCATGTTCACCCGCAGCGCCGATTTGCCGGAAGGAGTCACGCGCCTGCCGATCAAGAGCGTGCACATCAACAAGTCGCCGATGCTGGTGTCCAACCTGAAAACGCTCAGCGCGCCGCTGGCCGAGCGCTGGGGCATCGACATCGAACAGGGCCGCGCGCACGCGACGGCGGCGGCGGCCGGGCGCGATTTGTCGAGCCTGTGGGCGGAGGTGTACCGGCGCCCGGCCACGGCGCCGCTCGACGTCGACGAAGACCTGTATGGCGGCTTCGTCGGCAGCAGCGACCGCCGCACCCTCGACAGCCTGCGCACCATGACGCCGCAGAAACTGGCCGCCGCCCGCCCCGCCTTCGAAGACGAACGTCTGGAGGAACTGCTGTTTCGTTTCAGAGCGCGCAACTTTCCGGAAACCTTGGGCGATGCGGAATTGTTTTCGTGGGAGCAGCACCGCACAGCGCGCCTGTTCGACGGCGCCGGCAACGCCCGCACCATCGAACAATTGTTTGCCGAGATAGATGCGCTGTCCGAAGACGCCGACGAGCGCGCTGAAGAAATTCTTGGCGCTCTGTACGATTACGCCGAATCGATCGCACCGGTACGGCGTTAATGAATTATCGGTGAAGGTTGACCGCGTCGCGCGTCTCCAGGGCGACGCGGCGCGCGGCGGCGGCGAAATCTTCGCCGCCGCGCGGGTCGGCGTACAAAATAGCGCGTGAAGAGCTGATCATCAAGCCGGCGCCGGCCGCGGTCTTGCCTTTTGTAACTGTCGCCGCGACATCGCCGCCTTGCGCGCCGATACCGGGCACCAGGATCGGCATCTCGCCGACAAGTTGTCTCACCTTCTCGAGTTCCTCCGGAAACGTCGCACCGACCACCAGCGCGCACTGGCCGTTGCGGTTCCATTTTTCGGCGACCAGGCGCACCACGTGCTGGTACAGCGGCTGGCCGCCGACATCGAGGAACTGCAGGTCCGAGCCGCCCGCGTTCGAGGTGCGGCACAGCACGATGACGCCGCGGCCCTGCCAGGCCAGGTAGGGTTCGACCGAGTCGAAACCCATGTAGGGGTTGACGGTGACCGCGTCCGCGCCATAGCGTTCGAAGGCTTCGCGCGCGTACTGCTGGGCCGTCGCTCCGATGTCGCCGCGCTTGGCGTCGAG
>JAQGNM010000360.1 GCA_028291845.1 Massilia sp.
CTGGGTGCTTACGAGCACATCTCGGAAGGCGACACCGTCAAGACCACCGGCCGTATTCTGGAAGTGCCGATCGGTCCTGAACTGCGCGGCCGCGTCGTCAACGCACTGGGCCAGCCGATCGACGGCAAGGGTCCGGTCAACACCACCCTGACCGCCCCGATCGAAAAGATCGCCCCTGGTGTGATCGCCCGTCAATCCGTGTCGCAGCCAATGCAGACCGGCTTGAAGTCGATCGACTCGATGGTGCCGATCGGCCGTGGCCAGCGCGAGCTGATCATCGGCGACCGCCAGACCGGCAAATCGGCCGTGGCTGTGGACGCGATCATCAACCAGAAAGGCCAGAACGTCACCTGCGTGTACGTCGCAATCGGCCAGAAGGCATCGACCATCAAGAACATCGTGCGTTCGCTGGAGCAGCACGGCGCGATGGAATACACCATCGTGGTGGCGGCATCGGCATCCGAATCGGCCGCCATGCAGTACATCAGCCCGTACTCGGGTTGCGCCATGGGCGAATATTTCCGCGACCGCGGCGAAGACGCACTGATCGTCTACGACGATCTGTCCAAGCAAGCCGTTGCCTATCGTCAGATTTCGCTGCTGCTGCGCCGTCCGCCAGGCCGCGAAGCTTACCCTGGCGACGTGTTTTATTTGCACAGCCGCCTGCTCGAGCGCGCAGCCCGCGTGAACCCGGATTATGTTGAAAAGTTCACCAATGGCGCCGTCAAAGGCAAGACTGGTTCCTTGACCGCATTGCCGATCATTGAAACCCAGGCCGGCGACGTTTCCGCATTCGTGCCGACCAACGTGATTTCGATTACCGACGGCCAGATCTTCCTGGACACCTCGCTGTTCAACTCGGGTGTGCGTCCGGCAATTAACGCCGGTATTTCGGTGTCGCGCGTCGGTGGCGCCGCCCAGACCAAGGTCATCAAAAACCTGTCCGGCGGTATCCGTACCGACTTGGCGCAGTACCGTGAACTGGCTGCGTTCGCGCAGTTCGCTTCGGACCTGGACGAGTCGACCCGCAAGCAACTCGATCGTGGCGCCCGCGTCACCGAATTGCTCAAGCAGGCACAGTACTCGCCGCTGCCGATTTCGCTGATGGCGGTGTCGCTGTTCGCCGTCAACAAGGGTTTCTTCGACGACGTGCCTGTCAACAAGGTGCTGGCCTTCGAAGCAGGCTTGCATGGTTACATGAAGACCAAGCAAGCTGCCCTGTTGGCCAAGATTGAAGAAAGCAAGGCCCTGGACAAGGACGGCGAAGCCGCCATGTCGGCCGCTGTTGCTGACTTCAAGAAATCCGGCGCGTATTAATTGATGCACGGCGCTGCGGCAATCGACCGCTGCGGTGCCCGGTAGCGCAGAAGGAGTAAGGACTCATGGCAGCAGGCAAAGAGATACGTGGCAAGATCAAGAGCGTAGAGAATACGAAGAAGATCACTAAGGCGATGGAAATGGTCGCCGCATCGAAAATGCGCAAGGCGCAGGATCGCATGCGGGCGGCGCGTCCCTACAGTGACAAGATTCGGAATATCACCGCCAATCTGGCCACTGCGAATCCGGAATACACCCACCCCTTCATGGCTTCGGCCAAGAGCGGGCAGGCAAAGACCGTCGGCTTCATCGTCGTCACGACCGACAAGGGTCTGTGCGGCGGCATGAACACCAACGTGCTGCGGATGATGACGCAAAAAACGCGCGAGCTGGAAACGGCTGGCAACAAGATTGAATCGGTTGCCATTGGCAACAAGGGTTTGGGGTTCTTGAATCGGGTCGGCATCAAGGTGGTGTCGCATGCCGTCCAGATCGGCGACACGCCGCACCTGGAGAAATTGATCGGACCGGTCAAGGTCATGCTCGACGCCTACCAGGAAGGCAAACTCGACGCCGTCTACCTGTGCTACACCAAGTTCATCAACACGATGAAGCAGGAGCCGATGGTCGAGCAATTACTGCCGCTGTCGGCCGACAAGATGACTGCGGACAAGGGCAACCACTCGTGGGATTACATCTACGAGCCGGATGCGCAAACCGTCATCGATGAATTGCTGGTGCGTTACGTCGAGGCGCTGGTCTACCAGGCCGTGGCGGAAAACCTGGCTTCCGAGCAATCGGCACGCATGGTGGCAATGAAAGCGGCGAGCGACAACGCCGGCAGCGTCATCGGCGAACTGAAGCTGGTCTACAACAAGACCCGCCAGGCAGCGATTACCAAAGAACTCTCCGAGATCGTCGCCGGTGCGGCAGCGGTCTAAACCCGAATTAAATCAAATATAGAAGGAACGAACATGGCTGATGGCAAAATCGTTCAGTGTATCGGCGCGGTGGTGGACGTTGAGTTCCCACGCAATGCAATGCCGAAGATTTTCGACGCACTGAAAATGGAAGGCTCCGAACTGACCCTGGAAGTGCAGCAGCAGCTTGGCGACGGCATCGTCCGTACCATTGCGCTGGGCAGCTCCGAAGGTCTGCGTCGCGGCATGACCATCCAGAACACCGGCAACCCGATCATGGTGCCGGTCGGCGTCGCAACGCTCGGCCGCATCATGGACGTGCTGGGCAACCCGATCGACGAGTGCGGCCCGGTGAGCCACGAGCGTACCGCTTCGATCCACCGCACGGCCCCTGCGTACGACGAACTGTCGCCATCGCAAGACCTGCTGGAAACCGGCATCAAGGTGATCGACCTGGTGTGCCCGTTCGCCAAGGGCGGTAAAGTCGGCCTGTTCGGCGGCGCCGGCGTCGGCAAGACCGTCAACATGATGGAACTGATCAACAACATCGCAAAAGCACACTCGGGTCTGTCCGTGTTTGCCGGCGTCGGTGAGCGTACCCGCGAAGGTAACGACTTTTATCACGAGATGGCCGATGCCAAAGTCGTCGACCTGGAAAACCCTGCCAACTCGAAAGTTGCCATGGTCTACGGTCAGATGAACGAACCGCCAGGCAACCGTCTGCGCGTCGCGTTGACTGGCTTGACCATCGCCGAGTCGTTCCGTGATGAAGGCAAGGACGTGCTGTTCTTCGTCGACAACATCTACCGCTTCACCCTGGCCGGTACCGAAGTGTCCGCACTGCTGGGCCGTATGCCTTCCGCGGTGGGTTACCAGCCGACCCTGGCCGAAGAGATGGGCCGTCTGCAAGAGCGCATCACCTCGACCAAGACCGGTTCGATCACCTCGATCCAGGCCGTCTACGTCCCTGCGGATGACTTGACCGACCCGTCGCCAGCGACCACCTTCGGTCACCTCGATTCGACCGTCGTGTTGTCGCGTGATATCGCTTCGCTGGGTATCTACCCTGCGGTCGACCCACTCGACTCGACCTCGCGTCAGCTCGACCCGCTGGTCGTTGGCCAGGAACACTACGACACCGCCCGCGCGGTCCAGGGTACCCTGCAGCGCTACAAGGAATTGCGCGACATTCTCGCGATTCTGGGCATGGACGAGCTGGCGCCGGAAGACAAGTTGGTGGTTGCTCGCGCTCGCAAGATGCAGCGTTTCCTGTCGCAGCCATTCCACGTCGCTGAAGTGTTTACTGGTTCGCCAGGCAAATACGTTTCGCTGAAAGACACGATCAAGGGTTTTAAAATGATCGCATCGGGCGAACTGGATCACCTGCCTGAGCAAGCGTTCTACATGGTTGGCACGATCGAAGAAGCAATCGAAAAAGCCAAGAAGCAATAAATCGGCGCTTTTAACCTAGGACACACATGGCAAATACCATTCACGTTGACGTCGTTTCGGCCGAGTCCCTGATTTTTTCGGGCGAAGCCGAGTTCGTCGCGTTGCCGGGTGAGTCGGGTGAGCTGGGCATCTATCCCAAGCACACCCCGCTGATCACGCGCATCCGTCCGGGTGCTGTACGGATCAAGACTGTCGGCAGCAACGAAGAAGAATTCGTCTTCGTTGCCGGCGGCATCCTGGAAGTGCAGCCGAACGCAGTGACGGTCCTGGCCGACACCGCCATCCGCGGCAGCGACCTGGACGAAGCGAAAGCTATCGAAGCCAAGAAACTGGCGGAAGAATCGATGGTCAACAAGGAATCGAAAATCGACTACGCGAAAGCCCAGTCGGAGCTGGCCACCGCCATCGCCCAACTGGCGGCAATCGCCCGTCTGCGCAAGACCAGGTAAGCATCTGGATTGCACAAAAAAAAGGCAGCCTCGGCTGCCTTTTTTTCGTTTATTGCCGACGTTCGCAGCAGGGGGACTGGCACAAGCGCGAATGCGCGCAGATGCCTGTCCCATGTTTCCAAACCTCCAGCGCGCCGATCCCCGCGATTATTTTCACTCGCAACCAACAATAACAGCGCATCGACCAATAGTGCCATAAAGAAATAAAATTGCCTGCCGTAAATAAAGATCAGCTCATAATCTTTCCAGGCGGCATCTTGACTCATCTCATCGGCAGTTATCACATCGGTTTGGTCGCTTTATCAATCATCGTTGCGATGATGGCGTCCTACACCGCCCTGAACCTGACCGGGCGGGTCGCCGCCACCACCGGCCGCGCCAGTGTCCTGTGGCTGCTGGGCGGTGCGGCGGCGATGGGCAGCGGCATCTGGTCGATGCATTTTATCGGCATGCTTGCCTACAGCTTGCCAATCAAGATGAGTTACGACCTGGGCATCACCCTGTTGTCGCTGCTGGCTGCCATTAGCGCGTCGGCGCTGGCGCTGGGCATTGTTGCGCGTACCACGGTAAGCCTGCAACACTACATCGGCGGCGGCGTGCTGATGGGTATTGGCATTTGCGTGATGCATTATTCGGGCATGTCCGCCATGCAGATGGCACCGGCCATCGAGTACGATGTCGGCATGGTCGCGGCCTCGGCGGTGATTGCCGTCACCGCCTCGGTGGCGGCGCTGTGGCTGGCTTTTACCTTGCGCGCCGGCACCAGCTGGGCCGCGCACGGTAAAAAAGCCGGCGCCGCCGTCGTGATGGGGCTGGCGATCATCGCCATGCACTACACCGGCATGGAAGCAGCGCGCTTCGATCCTGGCGCCGTCTGCACCACCCAGGGCGGCGTCGACGGCAACTGGCTGGCGGTGCGGGTGGGCGTGACGGCGATGTCGCTGCTGACGATTGCCTTGCTGCTGTCGGTGGTCGACTCGCGTCTGGCCGCCCGCACTGCCGGCCTGGTGCGTTCGCTCAGCCAGGCCAACCGCCAGTTGCACCATCTGGCCCTGCACGACAGCCTGACCCGCCTGCCCAACCGCAGCCTGCTGGAAGACCGCCTGGCGCAGGCGATTCATGCGGGCGAGCGCCACAACAAGCGCTTCGCGGTGATGTTTCTCGATCTGGACCGTTTTAAGACCATCAATGATTCGCTGGGCCATCACTACGGCGACAAGCTGCTGCAAGCGGTGGCTGACCGCCTCACCGCATGCCTGCGCGCCGGGGACACCGTGGCGCGCCTTGGCGGCGATGAATTCGTGGTGCTGCTCGGCGAGGTGGCCTCGCCTGCGGTGGTGTCGACCATCGCGCAGAAATTGCTCGACACCCTGGCGGTGCCGATCGTGGTGGAAGCGCAGCAGCAAAGCGTGTCGGTCAGCGTCGGCATCAGTATTTTTCCGGACGACGGGGCGTCCTTGCGCGAATTGATGAGCAATGCCGACAGCGCCATGTACCACGCGAAAAAAATGGGCCGCGCCAATTTTCAATTTTTCGCCCCAGCCATGAACGCCGCCGCCGGCGAGCGTTTGAAACTCGAGCAGGCATTGCGCCGCGCGCTGGAACTGAAACAGTTCGAACTGCATTACCAGCCGAAGGTCGATGTCGCCAGCGGCAAGGTGGTGGCGATGGAAGCGCTGGTGCGCTGGCGTTGTCCGGAGCGAGGCCTGGTGCCGCCCAACGATTTTATCGCCGTCAGCGAAGAGATCGGCCTGATCATCCCGCTGGGCGCCTGGGTGTTGCGCGAAGCATGTCGCCAGAACCGCGCCTGGCAACTGGCCGGGCTGCCGCATATGCGGGTGGCGGTGAATCTGTCGGCGTACCAGTTCCGCCAAAAAGACTTGCCGGAATTTGTCGCCACGGTGCTGGCCGATGAAGGGCTCGATGCATCCTGCCTGGAACTGGAAGTGACCGAGAGCGTGGTGATGCACAATCCGGAAGAAGCTTCGCGCATCCTGGAAAAACTCCACGCCCAGGGCATCCATATCTCC